>CAMKAP010000118.1 GCA_946410505.1 uncultured Clostridia bacterium | reverse complement strand
CAATATTGGCTGCATCCTTCACAGGATTCACGCCTTTCTGCGGATGATTTTTGCTGAGCTTCCTGTACAGCCATTCCGTCAGCGGCAGGCCGATGAGCAGGCTCATGTACAGACCGTCGGCATTGGTAAGGGTGTTGGAGGTGCTGGCAAAGGCCTGGATCTCCGCCGCCATATCCGGGTAGGCTTCCACCAGGGGAGCCGTCGCCGCGGTGAGCATGGATGCGGAACCCATGCCGGCCGCCATGGCCAGAGAGTAGGGGTGGAAGAGCTTGATGCCGACAAAGATGGAAGCGAGGATGCCGTAGAACACGGTGCCGATAACGGTGCCGGTCACGTAGGCGCCCATAACGCCGGAGCCCTCGGGACCGTCGAGACCGTATTTCTCACCCACGATGGCGATGGACGGCTCACGGGAGATGGAGAACGCGGCGCCGATGGAGGCACGGCCCATGCGGAAGACGAGCACCGCCAGCGGCATGGACAGCAGGATCGTGCCCAGGTTGCCGAACTCCTGCAGGATCAGCGCGGGGCCTGCCGCCACGATGGACTTCCAGGCCGGGCCAATGGAGCAGCTGAGTTTGACGATCAGGAACATGACGCAGATGCCGATGTAGGGGGATGCGGTCTCCATGGTCTCTCTCTTAATCTTCTTCGTACCGCCGAGGATAATGCCGATGATGATCGCAAACAGCATGGGGATGAGGGAGAAGGAAATACCGCCGCCCCTCGCGCCGTTGATCTGGATTTTCATCGTGCCGATGAGCTCGGCGATGACCATGATCACGAGGCACAGGACATGGACTTTCCAGTCCTTCAGATTGAAGTTTTCCTTAAAATCCTTCATGTTTACCTACCTTTCTCTCCAAACGATTCTTTTATTCCAACCGCCCCCACTGCCGGAGGTATTCCTCCTTGGTGAGGACCGGCTTGAATCCTTCCTTGACTTTTTTGCCCGCCGCCGCGCCGTCATACAGGAGCTCGATCACAAGGCAGAGCATGGCTTTGGCAGCCGTGAGCACGGTCAGCTCCTTGTCCTTCATGCAGAAGTTGTTGGCGTGCAGGCCGCCCTCCACGCCCGCGAAAAAGGACTGGATCGACGGGAGCAGATGGGACACGTCCCCCTGGTCGGTGGAGCCGCCGCCGAAACCGGCGCAGACCCGCTGCACCGCGTCCTCCCCCAGGAGGGCTTTCAGCTCCTCATACATGAGATCGTTGAGCGCTTCACACTGCACGGCAGGGAGATAACCCGGCAGTTCGATGATCTCGCAGTCTGCGCCCACTGCGTCACCCCCGGCGCGAAAGGCCCGGTTGACCTTCTCGGAGGCGTTCAGGATGGCGTCGGTGTTGCTGCCGCGCACATAGGTCTCCAGCCGAACGTCCGCCGGCACCACGTTCACAATATCCCCGCCCTTGATGATGATGGGGTGCACACGGATATGGTCCTCATCCCGGAAGGTCTCCCGCTGGGCGTGGACTGCCATCAGCCCCAGCATGGCCGCGTTAAGGGCGTTGACGCCGTCGAAGGGGGCAGCGCCGGCGTGGGCGGCCTTGCCCTTGTAGTTGATGAGCTTTGCGGTAAAGCCGGTGCACACGGAGCTTACGCCCGCCTTGTACCCGGGCTCCGCCACGGCGCTGTGCTGCATCACACTGATGTCGATGTCGTCAAATTCGCCCAGGCGGATAAACTCCTGTTTGCCGCTGAGAAACCAAAGCTTGCCCTCTTCCCGCAGCTTGTTGCGGTAGGTGATCTCCACGTACTCCTCGGCGGGCAGTCCCATCAGCACGATGTCCCCGTCCAGATACTGCATCAGGTCGGTGTCATGCAGCGCGTAGGCGATGGCCGCCACGGAGGCAAGCTGCGCATTGTGGCCGCAGGCGTGGACCGCCCCGGTCAGCTTGTCCGCATCCGGGTGATCCGCCACCAGAATGGCGTCCATCTCGCCCATCACGGCGACACGGATCTCGGACTTCGCACCCTGATAGGCGTCCACCACACCGGTATGGGCAATTTTCGTTCTGGGGCTTCTGCCGAGACTCTCCAGCAGTCTGATGAACTTCCCGGAGGTTTTAAACTCCTTGAAGCCCAGCTCCGGCTCCGAGGCCACATCGTCGGCAAAGGCGATGATTTCCTCTCTGTGCCGGTCGATCGCCTCACAGGCCATTCGTTTCAGTTCTTCTTTTGTTTTCATTCTCCCGCCTCGTGAAAATAATAAAGGAATAATTATGCATATTGTAATCCCGAAAAACCGTTTCGTCAATCTCTAATGCATTAAAAATTTAAAGTTCTAAAGGAATGACAAAAGTGAGGAAAAAGTACCCCCTATGTCAGGCATTCTGACATAGGGGGTACTGTTCAAAGCTTCTGCCCTCTCTTACAATCATCTCGGCAGCAGGTCGAAATCGAACCAGCAGCAGCCTTCCCGGGCTTTTCGGGCCTCCTCCGGGTCCAGATCCATCACATACAGGCCTTCCAGACCGCCGGCTTTGAACTCGATCCGGCTGTCCGGTGCCACCAGCATGGAGTGGCCCGCAAAAGTAAGCTCGCCCTCCTGCCCGACCCGGTTGCACATGGCCACAAAGCAGCGGTTCTGAACCGCGAGGGCTCGCAGCTCCATCTCAAAGATCCCCAGATCTTCCGTCGTAAGATTGGCTGTGGGGATGATGACAAGCTCGGCCCCCTGCCGCACACAGTTTCGCACGCCGTCCGGCACATGCCGGTCAAAGCAGATCACAACGCCGACTTTTCCCCCACGCACTTCATAGACGTGAAAGCCGGTGTCGGAGGGGCAGTAGTAGTCCTGCTCCCAGAAATTCTCCGCCTGCGGGATGTGCACCATCTTGCTCACCCCGAGGATCTCCCCGTCCGGGCCGATCATCAGGGACGCGTCGTAGGCCCTGCCCTTCTCCTCCAGATAAATATTGGGGCAGACGGAGATGCCCAGCTCCCGGGCTTTTTCCCGGATGGCCGTGATCTCCGGACCGTCCGCACGCATCAGCCAGCAGGAGGCGTCCTGACCGCGTCTTGCGGCAAAGAAGGGAGAAAGCTGGACTTCCGGGAAGAAGAGCAGATCGGCGTTCAGCGCAGAGGCACGCTCCATGAAGCGCAGTGTCTTCTCCAGGTTTTCCGCTGCCGTGCTTTGCATTCGCATCTGTGCCATGGCGAGCTTCATCGTCTTGTCCTCCCCTCTGTTCTTTTCTACAGACTACCACAGTTTTTTATCCAAGTAAATATTTTTCACCAGCAGTTCGCCAAAAAAGGCTGCCTCACCATTTGTGAGGCAGCCGCATACAGTGCATGAACCGGGTTTCCCCCGGCCTGGACCTGCAAGGGGGATTGTGAAGGGGGACGGGGGAGTCCCCCTTCACGTACAGTTTCAGCCGAATTTTAAACCGATTCAAGGTTTAAAATTCGGCCGCTTCAGCGTGTCGTCACTTTGTCGACACGCTGAGGCTGCCTCACCATTTGTGAGGCAGCCCGCATCAGGCGTCGCCAAGCTTGACTACGATGATATCATCGATCTTTTTCACCGAGCCGTAATAGGGATAACAGGGCATCTCCCGCACCCGGGGATCGAGACTCAGCAGCCAGCACTCGTCTATGCTGAGATAATCTGCGTCAAAACCCAGATAGTAGCGCAGAAGCATCTCTTTGGAATAGATATTCACCAGATCTCGTTCCGGCCCGATCAGTTCGCCGGTATCCAGCTTATCCGGATGGTAAAGAGCATTCTCACCGGAGCCAACGACGGCAATCCGGCAGCTTTCGTCAAAGCCCTCCGTCTGCCTGATCTGCGTAATGATCCCGGAGTAGGCGGCGTAGGCGTTTTCGTACTGGAGGTAGAGCTTCAGATAGGTCTCATTGGCAAAGTATATGTTGACGATCACGACCAGCAGCAGCCCGGCCAGAACCGCATCGCGCCCGATGCGGCCCGCTCTGCCCTCAAGGCTTTCGACGGCGATCATCGTCAGCACATAGACGCACACGAAGCTGTAAAGAACGAGCGTGTGGATCATCTCCACATTCGCTGCAAGAAACATGCAGTTCATGCTCAGCGGAAGCAGCAGCAGGCACAAAGCCATCAGCAGGCCGCGTTTCAGATCCCGGTTTTTCAAAAACCAACGGATGAAGAAGACCAGCAGCAGCGCCGCGCCAAGCAGGTGTACCACACGGGACAGGGGACGCGGAACCAGGCCAAAATACCCTCTTGTGAGCGTCTTCAGCAGGGCATTATAGGCCAGTGCTATCCTATACGGCAGACTTGCGGAGCTTGCGGCGTTTTCCACGAAGTTCTTATCGCTCAGCACCAGCGCGATCCTGCTGCAGGCGTAGTAGAGCAGCAGAGCCGCCGCCAGAATTCCCAGCGCGCGCAGGCCGAAGAGGAAGATGTTTTTCGTTTCCTCCTCGCCGCGCAGCAGCCGCCGGATCATCAGCAGCAGATAGAAGCTGGAAGCCACGGCAAGATAGGCCTGATAGATCCCAAGGCTCAGCACCAACAGCAAAACGCCCGCCACTGCAGCCGTGACGCCATCCCGGCGTCCGCAGTATACCGACAGCACCGCAAGCAGCAGCGAAAAAGCAAAGGACACACTGGTAAAGAAAAAGCAATACAGGCCTGTCAGCGACGGAAAGCTGAGAAACACCGCCGCCAGCATGCCCTGGAGGAAGGGATTGCGGATCTCAAAAATACGGATCGTCAGGCAGACGGTCACGGAAAACAGAAATATGCTGATCAGCCCGTAAATCCAGGGCATGCTGGCGTTGGGAAAAAGGATTCCGGTCGCATCCAGGAGCCATCGGCCCGAGCAGACGCCTTCGCCCTTTCCGAAGAGAGCGGACACTTCATCGGCGTTGAGGAGCTTGTTGGTAAAGGCGAAGCCGTGGGCCAGCAGGCCGACAGCGAGCCCCGTGAGCAGAGGAACGCGGTATTCGCCCAGCAAAGCACCGCAGCGCCGCAGGGCCTTTTCTCCAAAACTGTATTCCTGTTCCATGCCGACTCCTCTCCTCCTGTTGCTCCCCCGGACTGTTTCATTTCTTTAGCAAGTATCATATAGCAAGGGCTTCAAAAAAGCAAGCCGCGCTTGACAAAAAGGGCTGTTTGTTGTTAACTGGACTCAAGATCTCCGTGGAAAGCGAGGAGCAGCCATGAACATCGTCTGCCTGGATATGGAGGGCGTTCTGACGCCCGAGATCTGGATCGCCTTTTCCGAAGCAAGCGGCATCCCCGAGCTGCGCCGCACCACCCGGGACGAGCCGGATTATGACAAGCTGATGCGCTGGCGCCTGGGCATCCTGAAGGAGCACGGGCTGGGCCTGAAGGAGATTCAGGAGACCATTGCGCAGATTGATCCCCTCCCCGGGGCAAAGGAATTCATGGACGAGCTGCGCGCGGTCACGCAGGTCGTCATCCTCAGCGACACCTTCAGTCAGTTCGCCCAGCCCCTGATGAAAAAGCTGGGCTGGCCCACCCTGATGTGCAATGAACTCATTGTCGCGCCCGACGGAGAGATCACGGGCTTTGCAATGCGCTGCGAAAATACCAAGCTCTCCACCGTGAAGGCCCTGCAGTCCGTCGGCTTTGAAACCATCGCCGCGGGTGACAGCTTCAACGATCTGGCCATGATCCGTGCCAGCAAGGCGGGCATCCTCTTCCGTTCCACCGAGGCCATCAAGGCCGCGAATCCCGATCTGCCCGCCGTCGAGGAGTTTGATGATTTGCTGCGGCTCATAAAGGAAAAGCTGTAATACGATCCTCTGCCTCGTGTCGACACTTTGTCGACACGAGGAAACGCTTGAGCGGGGACCCTAAGGGTCCCCGCTCAAGCGCTTCTTATTCCAGTCCGTACGGCCAGCCGATCAGGCTGCCCAGGTCGTAAATGCGGGTATAACCGAAGTCCTCCAGCTTGTGGGCCGCCGCGTTGCTGCGGTAACCGGAGCGGCAATAAACCAGGACCGGCGTGTCCGGGTCCGGGATCGCGTCCATGGCCGTCTCGTCCGTCAGCTCATCCACCGGCAGCAGCACCGCATCCACGGCGTGCCCGGTGATGAATTCCTCTTCCTCCCGCACATCCAGCATCACACAGCCGGGCTCGCTGTCCAGCAGTTCCTTTGCCCTGGCAAAGCTGATTTTTTCGATCATATTCTTTTACGCTCCGTACAGTTCTTTTTCCAGGATCGCCGCAAAGGCCTCCAGCCCATCCCGGTCCTCCTCCGTGAAGCGGCCGATCCGCGGGCTGTCGATGTCCAGCACCGCGGCCACTTCCCCGCCCCGGTGCAGCGGCACCACGATCTCCGAATTGGAGGCGCTGTCACAGGCGATGTGTCCTGGGAACCGATGCACGTCATATACGAGCTGCGTGCGGTCTTCGGCGACAGCCGTTCCGCATACGCCTTTGCCCACCGGAATTTCGATGCAGGCGACCTTTCCCTGGAAGGGTCCCAGCACCAGTTGGCCGCTTTTCATTCGGTAAAAGCCGGCCCAGTTGATCCCCTCCAGGCT
>CAMKAP010000117.1 GCA_946410505.1 uncultured Clostridia bacterium | reverse complement strand
TCCTATTCGCTATCTTTTTTTACTTGCTGTCACACATCATTGTAAACCCTACACTATGCATGAAAACATGTGGGAGGTATGGCCATGAAAAAAGAAACAAGACTGGTCTCGCTGCTGCTTCTCTTTGCGCTGTTCCTGTCCGGCGGCGCGCAGGCCTCTGCCGAGGGCGCTGCGCCGGTGGCGGAAAACCTGGAGCTTCGCACCTACCGAAACGTATCTGTGGGTGGTAAACTCTGTGCCTTTGACCCGGACGACGATGTGGTTTCCTATTCCATCACGACAGAGCCGGTAAAAGGCAGTATTGAGCTGGAAGAAAACGGCTGCTTTGTTTATACACCGAAGGAGAACAAACGAGGGAGAGACTACTTCGGCTATAAAGCTGTTGACAGCGAAGGAAACCTCTCCCAGGAAGCAACTGTGATCATTCGGATCGAAAAGCAGAAAAAGCCGGTGATGTACTGCGATCTGAAAGAGACCGCCTGCGAATATGCGGCAACGGCGCTCAGTGAAAACGAAATCTTTGTGGGAGAGCGGATCGGCGGCAGTTATTGCTTCTGTCCGGAACAGCAGGTAACACGAGGAGAATTTCTCGGGATGTGTCTGGCGCTGGACGGAGCAAGGCCCATAACCGCCGCTGTAAGCAGCGGGTATACGGACAACGAGGCAATGTCGGCATGGATGTGCGCATCCTGTGCAGCGGCAAGGGCAAATGGATTTGCCCCTGACACGGATTCTTTCCGTGCGGATGATTTTATTACAGCCGGCGAGGCGGAAGCATGGCTCGATCGCTGCCTGGATCTGACAGAGGTCCGCTATCAGTCACCGGACGCAGAACACAGCCAGGCCTGTCTGAACCTCGCTGCGCACGGAATCCCGACCTCGCTTTCGTCCCATATTCTGACGCGGGCGGAAGCGGCTGAGATGCTGGCCGCGGCGCTGGAATACAGAGATCAATAAGGAAAGGGGATGCGGCAGCATCCCCTTTTTTCTATTTGAGACCGTAAACATAGCGGAACAGGAGCTTTTTCCATGTGCTGAGTTTCTGGTATTGCCGCTCTGCCTGGGAGGCGAGAATTTCATAACAGGACCTGAGCTCTTCGCTTTTGACGCCGTTTGCGCTGAAAACGGCCTTCTCCGCACAGTTTTGAATCTCCGCAGGAATATTGCCGCCGAAGCGCGCAATCTGCTGTGAGCGCTTCCAAAGCGCCACGGCAGCACGATCCGCTCTGGGATTTCGGAGCTTTACAGACCAGATCTGCCGCAGCAGCGCACGCCAGAGAAACGGAACGGCAGCCAGAAGCAGCAAAAGCAGCACACACCGGAGGATATAAGACGGCCCCTTACGCAAACTTTCCGCCTGACCCGTGCTTGCTTCCGCCTGCTGGATGACGCCCACCGGCAGAGGGTCGGCAGGCTTTTCTTCCGATGCGCCGCCCGTTTCGGCGGGCTCATCCGGCATGCTCGGCTCGGCAGAAACGGGTTCTTCCGTCACATCGTGCTCGGGCTGATCTTCCGGTAGCGGATGCAGTCCGCCTCGGCCTGTCACCTCCACGGGGATCCAGCCGACTCCATCCCTATAGACTTCGACCCAGGCATGGGCATCCTCGCCCGTGACGGGCACAGATTGGTTTTTTTCACCCTGCGCAAGAAATCCTTCGGTGATCCGGGCCGGGATGCCAAGCGCCCGATAGAGCGCCGTGGCCGCTGTGGCAAAGTGAACACAATATCCGCGATGGGCCTGCGTGAGAAAGTACAGCGCATAATCATCGCTGGGGTAGGCTTCTGTCGCTATATCATAGGTTCCGCTATCCCGGATAAAGGACGCGACCCTGTCGATGAGGTCCGGCTGCGATGCATCCAGTCCCGCGTCCCGGGCGACGGAGAGCATGCCTTGTCTGGTGCTTTCCGGGAGCCTGGTATACATTTCGCGGGCAAAACTGTCATAGGCGTCCGCTGCCCTGTTTGTCCCCGAAAGCAGCGCAGGATCTCCGGAATAGTGCAGATAAGAGATCTGTGTCTGTCCGTCGGACGGAAGATACGCATCCCGGTCACTTCGGAGGAGACAGTAGTAGGGGAGGAGCGCATAGCGGAGCTCTGTCTCATATTGCAGGGACAGTCTCCGCTCCTGCGCAAGCCCATCCAGGGCTTCCGCAGTATAACCAAGAGAAGAGAGCGGTGCCTCCGGCGCAGCCGCCCAGCCGGTTCCGGTATATTCGCCGTAGGAGACGCCGCGCAGATAGAGCGTCCCGTCCTCGGACGCGCGGACACGAAGAAACAGCCGCGAGAGCATGTCAGGTGAAAAGCTCTGCGTCAGATCCATGCTGCCGTTTGCCGATTCCCACAGCAGCGCTTCCGCTTCCGGCGTGCTTTCCTCCCGCGGCGCCGATTCAGGGCCGGGGAGAAACAGGACACTGTCGCTTGTATGCTCGTCGATCCAGCTGCGAATCCATTCTCCGATCCGGTCGAACTGCTGGCTGAGTTCAATGTCTCTGTCACTGATCTCGTAATCCTGTGGCCTGCACAGCAGCAGGACGCTGCACAGAAGCAGCAGGACCGGCAGAGAGTACCCAAAAACGAGCTTGGCCTCAGCACCCGTTTCTTCGTAATTGCCGGAGAGCATCAGAATGCTCCAGAACAGCAGCAATGCGACAATCACAGCATACCCGGGAACGCCGTTCACGGCCAGGCAGGCGGCAGGCAGCGGGACCGAGCCGATCAGGCACATGATCCTGCGGCCGCTTCGTGAAGTAAGAGCGGAGGAGAGATAGGCAAACAAAAGGCAGGCGAGCAAAAGCAGCAGGAAGCTGTGATCCTCCACAGCGTTCAGATAAGTATAGCTGCCGGCATTGTCGTAATAATGAAGGTAATAAGCGCCGCTGAATTTGTCTACCGCGTCGTCCAGCTCCTTGATGGGCGCGGCATCCAGAAAACGGTTGGCTTCATAGAGCAGAAGCGCTGCGCCGGGCATGCCCAAAAGGATACCTCGGTGAAAGCAGGCAGAGATCCAGAGACAAAGTGCCAGCGCAAGAAGCCATAGCCACAGATGAGGCTGAACCCCCAGCTCCAGACTTTCAACCAGCAGCGCGATCTGGGGCAGTACGCCGAGGAGCATCATGAAGAGCACGGCAAGACGGTTGAGAAGCTGCTTCATGAAAGAAACACCTCCCCGTCACGAATCCGAAACACACAGCGCGCTTTGGAAGTGTCTACTCGGCAGGGCTCTCCCATAGGTACGGAAAGGAGCGCCTGAAAAGCCCGGACTGCGTCGGCTTCACTCTCCACTTCATAACAGCGGTCAGATACGATCGTGTGGGGAAGCTCCTTCCGGCAAAGCTCACAGGAGAGCCAGAACAGCACCTCAAGCCCGCGGTCCTGCTGCCCCACACGCGCAAGAATCAGATAGATACGGCTGTTTTCCCGATCCAGTGCTTCCCGCACGATGAGTTTGTCGGATTTGGAGCTCAGCTTCCAGTGGATGCTGTTGGAAGAGTCGCCCGGGCGATACTCCCGGAGGTCATGTTCCTCCGAGAATCCGCCGCCGTATTTGGGACGATAGCTGGGGCTGCTGTCCAGGGCGGCGTCCAGATCCGGCGCGTTTTTCGGCCCGACCGGACGGGGGAGCACGGTACTGGGCTGAAGCTCCGGCATCCGTCTGTGAATCCGGATCAAGCCGAGCAGGTCCGTACAATCCAGTGCCGTGATTTTCCACGTCAGCTTTCCGCACATCTCAGCGGGCAGAGGAATAACAATTTCCTCACCGGAAGGAGCATGACATGCGCCGTGAAAATGCCATCGTTCTCCGATAAAGCGATTTTCGATTTCGGCAGCAACCGCTACGCGGCACAGCGGTAAAAAAGAAGCGCCTTTGAAAGTGATGCGAAGTGCGGCACTGCTGCCTTTCGCAATTGTTTCCGGGAGCGTGACTTCCGGCCGCAGCGTTAGCATGGCAGGCAGAGCCAGCAGCACAGAAAAAAGCGGAACTGCTACCACGCATGCAAACAGATAGGGGCCAAACCAGCCCAGATAACTCAGTCTCAGCAGGTAAGCAGCCCCGACGGCAAGAAGATACAATAAGAAAAAAAGAGTCGGCATACTATTTGATAGAGGGTGCTTTTACGGAGTTGAACAGGGAAGAAAGAATCTCCGCATGCATAGCTGCATCCTGATTCTCCTGGGACCAGATCAGTCGATGGTCGATACAGTCCCGGTAGACAAAGCGTACATCCCGCGGCAGGACATAATCGCGGCCCTGAATCCAGGCGGTCGCTTTGCTGAGGGCGGTCAAAGCAAGAGAGGCGCGTGGGCTCGCCCCCTGAAGAATGTGCGGATCAGATCTCGTTTTTTCACACAGCGTGACGATATAATCGATCATTTCGTCTTTTATGTAGACAGTCTCCGCGTCACGGCGGATCCGAAGAAGCTCCTCACGGCTTACGACCTGATTCACGGACTCAGGCGTGATGCCCTTCTGACGTCTGCGGATCATTTCCATTTCTTCCTTGTGGGACGGATAGCCCATAGAAACCCGGAGCATGAAACGATCCATCTGAGAGTCCGGCAGCAGCTGTGTGCCTTTGGCGCCTGCCGGGTTCTGTGTGGCAATCACGATAAAGGGCTGGGGGACAGGGTAGGTATTGTTGTCCACGGTCACCTCGCCCTCCTCCATGGCCTGCAGGAGTGCTGACTGCGTGCGGGACGTAGCACGGTTCAGCTCATCGGCCAGAAAGAGATTGCACAGAACGGCGCCTTTCTGATAGCGCATGGCGCCGGAATTCTTATCAAAAATGGAATAACCGGTAATATCGGAAGGGAGGACGTCAGGGGTAAACTGAACGCGGTTATAATCCAGGCCGAGAGCGCGGGACATGGCAACGGCCATTGTCGTTTTGCCGACGCCCGGAATGTCCTCCATCAGGATATGCCCGCCCGCAATAATGGCGAGCAGGACTTTGATCATGGTCTCGTCTTTTCCGACGATTACTTTACTGACTTCATGGACAATCTGCTTGGCGTTGCCGATGGAATCGATAGTGTTCATACTGTCCTCCGCTGGGATTGAAATAATGCTACAACATCTTGTGGTCATTCAAGCTGAAAGTTTGGATCCTTAGTATAGCATGTTCCGCTGTCACGGGCAAGAAAAATAAGAATTTTTAAGAGTCTGCCCCAGAAACCCTACTGTTCCGTATCTCGATGAAGGGATTTTGACAGAAAGCTACAAAATCTTTAAGAACACAAGATTTTGGGGTCAAAGCGGTTACAAGGCGATTAAGATTCAATATTTTGTGTTTTTGGGTCTTGACAACACCAGCATCTGGCGCTATCATAGCTCACGAACGTTAAGGAACGGAGGCAAACCATGCGCATTGCCGGTCTGCAAAAACTGACTCTTCTGGATTTTCCCGGAAAAGTCGCCTGTACCGTGTTCACGGCAGGCTGCAATTTCAGGTGTCCTTTCTGCCAGAATGCATCTCTTGTTCTGCCGGATCGCTTTGGCCAGCCGATTGCCGAAGAGGAGCTGTTAAGCTTTCTGCGCAAACGCCAGGGTGTGCTGGACGGAGTTGCCATCACCGGCGGTGAACCTATGCTTCACGCGGATCTGCCGGATCTCCTGCGAAGAATTCGAGAGCTGGGTTTTCTGGTAAAGCTGGATACCAACGGCAGTTTCCCCGACCGTCTCTCTGCAGTGATTGACGAAAAGCTCGTGGATTATGTGGCAATGGACATCAAAAACGCGCCGGATCTATATGCGGCCACAGTCGGTCTCAAGGCACTGGATCTCAGTGCGATCGATCGTTCGCGTGCGCTCCTGATGGAAGCAAAGGTCGCCTATGAATTTCGCACGACCGTTGTCAAGGGCCTTCACACGAAGGAGAGTCTTCTGGAAGCCGCCCGCTGGATCGAGGGTGCTCACGCATGGTACCTGCAGCAGTACCGCTCTTCGGGAGAAATACTGAGCGCGTCCGGCCTGGACTCGTTCGATGAAAACGACATGCATGCCTTTGCCGCTGCGGCAGAGGCCTATGTGCCCACTCAGGTGAGGGGACTTTGAAAGGAGATAGAGAGAAATGTATCAGGTAAGCAAGCGTGACGGTAAAATCGTCGATTTTGATATCAATAAAATCGCGGAGGCCATCAAAAAGGCTTTTCAGGCGACCAATACTGAGTTCAACGACAGTGTTATCGACTTCCTGGCGCTGAAAGTCTCTGCCGACTTCCTGCCCAAAATCAAGGACGGCAAGGTCGCTGTGGAAGACATTCAGGACAGTGTGGAAGCGGTGCTCTCCCGCGGCGGCTATGAGGCCGTGGCCAAGGCTTATATCCTCTACCGCAAGCAGCGCGAAAAAATGCGCAACATGAAGTCCACTTACCTGGACTACAAGGAGACGGTCAATAAGTATCTGGAGGTTTCCGACTGGCGCGTGAAAGAAAACTCCACCGTCACCTACTCCGTGGGCGGTCTGATCCTCTCCAACTCCGGTGCCATCACTGCCAACTACTGGCTTTCTGAAGTCTATGCCG
>CAMKAP010000116.1 GCA_946410505.1 uncultured Clostridia bacterium | reverse complement strand
CGGCAGGAGCAGTAGCCGACGGAGAGCTTGCCGTCGTACTTGTCGAGCCAGTGGGAGATATGTTCGATAGAGACGGACTTGTTCTCGTGCTGGATCGCTTTCTCCACAGGGATCACGTGCATGCCGATGCCGTCACCGCCGGGAGGGATCAGATGGGTCTTTCCTTCCAGGGGCAGGAAGGTCATCTTATCGAAGCTGTCGGCGAGCTCGGGATATTTTTCCACCTGCCACAGCACCATGTTGGTCATCTCAGCGATGCCGGGAACAAACAGCTGGACATACCACTGCTTCTCGTGCTTGGGATTTTCCCAATGGTACTCGACGATACCGTGCATGGCGGCGTCGGTCAGCAGCTCCTCAATCTTTTCCTCGGATTTGCCGGTGAGCTTGGCGATCTCTGCGGTGGTCTTGGGCTTGCGCAGGCCCATCTTGAGCATGACTTCGGCGATCTCATCGCTGGAACATGCGCGGTCAAGAATGATGTACTCGGGATCGTTTTCCGTCAGGCGCTTGATGCCTAACTTGTAGGGAATGCGGTCCGTGATCATTTTGCCGAGATCAAACAGGATCTCTCTTGCCATATCTGTTCTCCTTTCCATATCGTAAATGTATTTCATCAAATGAATACACATTTATACATGTTAAGATTACCATAAAGGAACAGAAAAGTCACTATACAAATTGACTGAGAGTGACGATTTTTTGTGCGTTCTGTCTCAATTTCGGAGACACTTGACGGATGCGCCGTCAAAGGCGTATAGTCAACAGGAACGATCCGGCTTCCTTTGTCGGATAATTCTGAAGAAAAAGAGGAACAACATGGAAGAAATCAGCGGAATCCTGGCGGAAGAACTGGGGCAAAAGCAGGAATATATTGATAATGTGATTCGACTCTTGGATGAAGGAAATACGATCCCATTTATTGCACGGTATCGGAAGGAGCTTCATGGCTCCATGGATGATACGCTGCTGCGCACGCTGGAGACAAGACTGCAGTATCTTCGAGGGCTTGGCGAACGGAGAGAAACGATTCTCACATCCATTGCCGAACAGGGAAAGCTGACGGATGAACTGGCTGCGGCGATTCGCTGCGCTAAGACTCTCGCGGAGCTGGAGGATTTTTATCGGCCGTTTAAGCAGAAAAGACGCACCCGTGCAACCATTGCCAAAGAAAAAGGACTGGAAGGCCTGGCAGAGATCCTGTTTCGGCAGGGAAAGGACTGCCCGGCCCCAGAGCAGGAAGCTGAAAAGTATATTGATCCTGAAAAAGACGTCAACTCCGTTGAGGATGCGCTTGCCGGCGCGAGCGATATTGTCGCGGAGCAGATCAGCGATGACGCTTCCATTCGGGCATCTCTCAGAAAAATGGTTCAGCGGATCGGGGAACTCCGTTCACAGGCCATGACGGAAGAGGATTCCGTCTACCGGCTGTACTATGATTTTACACAGCGTATATCCCGTTTGCAGGGTCACCAGGTGCTGGCAATCAACCGCGGCGAGAAGGAAAAAAGACTGAAGGTTTCACTGCTTCTGGACCATGATCTTGCGATGCAGACGGTGTACCGGGCCGTTGTGATCCCGGGCTCACGTTCCATGCAGTTCGTGAGGAATGCCGCGCTGGACGCCTATGACCGGCTGATTTTTCCCTCGGTGGAGAGGGAGACACGTTCTGAGCTGACTGCCAGCGCCTGTGAGGGTGCGATCGGGCAATTTGCTCTTAATCTCAGGCCGCTGCTGATGCAGCCACCGGTAAAGGGAAAGGTGACCATGGGCCTCGATCCCGGATACCGAATGGGCTGCAAGGTTGCGGTTGTGGACGGGACCGGGCGGGTTCTGGACACCGCTGTCGTATACCCGACCTATGGAGAGCGGCAGAAGGAAGAAGCCATTATAAAACTGGCTTCACTGGTGCGGAAATACGGCGTAGAACATCTCGCCATCGGAAACGGAACCGCAAGCCGGGAAACGGAGCAGATGGCTGTAGAGCTGATCCGCCGGGAGGCCGAAAAGGGGAGAGCGCTCAGCTATATGATTGTCTCTGAGGCCGGTGCTTCCGTCTATTCGGCCAGTAAGCTCGGCGCTGAGGAGTTCCCGCAGTATGATGTCAACCTGCGTTCTGCCGTCTCGATTGCAAGACGGCTGCAGGACCCTCTCGCTGAATTGGTGAAGATCGAACCGAAAGCGATCGGTGTCGGTCAGTATCAGCACGATATGCCCGAAAAAGAGCTGGATCAGGCGCTGGACAGTGTGGTGGAGGACTGCGTCAATGCCGTTGGCGTGGACGTGAACACCGCGTCTCCATCACTGCTGAGACGCGTTTCCGGACTGACTGCGGTCACTGCAAAGAATATCGTCGCCTACCGGGAAGAAAACGGTGCTTTTTCCTGCCGCGCTGAACTGAAAAATGTTCCCAAACTCGGCCCAAAGGCTTTTCAACAGGCGGCGGGCTTCCTGCGCGTACCTGAGAGCAGGAATACTCTGGATAACACAGCGGTGCATCCAGAATCCTATTCTGCCGCTGAGAGACTGCTGAATCTGCTGGGTTATACGTCTGCGGATCTGCGCAGCGGAAAACTGTCTGATTTGCCGGAAAGGCTGCGTGTTTACGGCACAGAAAAGGCAGCGGAAGAAATCGACATCGGTCTTCCCACGCTGCAGGACGTGGTGAGCGAGCTGCAGAAGCCGGGCCGCGACATTCGTGATTCTCTTCCGCAGCCGATCCTGCGTACCGATGTGCTCTCGATTGCCGATCTGAAGCCGGGAATGACACTCAACGGTACCGTACGCAATGTGATAGACTTCGGCGTATTTGTTGATATTGGCGTCCATCAGGACGGGCTTGTACACATTTCTGAGATCTGTGACCGCTTCATTAAGCATCCTTCCGAGATCCTCTCGGTCGGCGATGTGGTAAAGGTAAAGGTTTTGGATGTGGACGAAAAGAAAAAACGGATAAGCCTGTCGATGAAACAGGTTTAATTTTTCAGAAGATTACAGGAAAGGAACAGGTAACATACCATGTCTTGCACGACCATACTTGTCGGTAAAAAAGCCAGTAACGATCTTTCAACGATGATTGCCCGCACGGATGACGGTCATTTCGACGTAAAAAAGCTCATCGTCGTGGAACCCAAAGACCAACCGAAGCTTTACCGCTCCGTGATTTCTCACGCGGAGGTTGCGCTGCCCGAAAATCCCATGCGCTACACGGCCTGCCCCAGTGTGGACCCTGAGCAGGGGATCTGGGCCGCCACCGGCATCAATGCGGCAAATGTGGGCATGACGGCCACGGAAACCATCACCTCCAATCCCCGTGTACTTGCCGCCGACCCTCTGGTGAGCTATCAGAAGGCAAAAAACAGGAGAGAAAAGGATGTCCCCGGAGGCTTGGGGGAGGAGGATTTTGTTGTTCTCGTTCTGCCGTATATTCACTCCGCCCGCGAGGGCGTGGAGCGCCTTGCCTCTCTGCTGGAGCGCTACGGCACCTATGAGTCCAACGGGATCGCCTTTAACGACGAAAACGAGGTTTGGTGGATGGAGACCATCGGCGGTCACCACTGGATCGCGCGTAAAGCTCCCGACGAGGTCTGCGTCATCAACCCGAATCAGTTCGGTATGGACGGCTTTGATCTGGAGGATGCCTTTGGCGCAAAGAGAGAAAACCTCTGCTCGGCAGATCTGCGGGAGTTTATTGAGAGAAACCATCTGGATCTGAATCAGGGCGGCGGCTTCAATCCACGGGCCATTTTCGGTTCCCGCCGGGACATGGATCATATCTACAACACGCCGCGCGCCTGGTTCATGGGCCGTTATCTGGCACCGACGAAATACCGCTGGGATGGCGAGAATGCCGACTTCACCCCGGAGAGCGACAACATCCCCTGGTCCTTTGTCCCTGAGCACAAGGTAGCGGTAGAGGATGTGAAATACCTCCTCTCCTCTCATTACCAGGGGACGCCCTACAATCCCTACACCAGCCAGAACACGGGTAAACGCGGCATCTACCGCTCCATCGGCATCAACCGCACCGGTGTTACCTCGGTGTGCCAGATCCGAAGCGATGCGCCTGAAAAGCTCAAGGGACTCGAATGGATCTGCTTCGGGTCCACGACCTTCAGCGCGCTTCTTCCTGTCTATCCCTGTGTTCCGAAGATGCCGAAGTATCTCAGCGAGGTTACACTTGATGTCTCCACGGAGAACTTCTACTGGGCAAGCAGACTGATCGGCGCTCTCGCGGATCACAATTATCCCAGCACAGTGCAGAATATTGAGCGCTATCAGCTTGCTGTCATGACAAAGGGCCGTCAGCTCATTACTGAGTATGACCGCAAGTTTGCCGAGAGCGGCGATGAGCGAATTCCGGCGGAAGCCAATGAAAAACTCTGCAGCATGGCAAAGGAAGAATCGACAGCGGTTCTCAACAAAGTACTGCTGACAGCCAGCGAACATATGAAAAACGGCTATAATCTTGCCGATAACTGATTCATGAAAACTATGAGAATCCCGCGTCTCATTATGATCTGAGGCGCGGGATTTCCTACGGGCGGCACTGCATGCCGGTATTGTCAATATATGTTTCCCCGCCCAGAAGAATCTGGGAGATGGGAACCACGGTGTAGCCGTTTGCAATCAGAGCCTCGAGAATGCCTGGCAGCGCTTCCGGCGTATGTTCGGCTGCGTTATGGAATAGGACGATACTGCCGGGCTTTACTTTTCGGATCACGCGCTGTGTGATCTCATCTGCAGAAATGCCTTTCCAGTCGAGACTGTCCACATCCCATTGGATCGGCTCCATGTCCATGGAACGGATCGCCTGGATCACGTGGTCGTCATACTCACCGTAGGGACAGCGAAAGAGCGTGGGAGCGATACCGGTGATCGCCTCGATCTTTCCGTTGCAGGTGCTGATGTCACTGACGATTTGCTCAGCTGTCAGCTGTGAAAAATGATCGTGATGCGTGGAGTGGTTCATCACTTCATTCCCTGCGTCACTTAAAGCTTTAACCGATTCCGGATACTTATCTACCCAATCCCCGACGACAAAAAAAGTGGCGTGTACCTTGTAACGGTCGAGTGTGTCAATGAGTGTCTGTGTATCTTCATTTCCCCAGGCAGCGTCAAAAGAGATGGCGACCACCTTGTCGTCCCTCTGCACAGAATAGCCGGGAAGCTGCCGCTTGGAAGCGGAGACGCCGACAAGGACAGGGGCGTTTACCGTCCAGAAGATCAGCAGCACCGCAAAGATCACAAACAGGGCAGACAATACTCTTTTGTGCTTTTCCAGAATATGTTTGAATTCCTTCATGTTCATCAGCTCCTTTTGTTCTATCCTATGACCTGAGAAGGAGGATTATAATGATCATCGGGCAGCGAATGATTCAAAGAATCATTATGGTTGCTATCGCTGGCGGAATGTGATAAAATCCTTTAGGATGTGATAAAATGCGAATCTTAGGGATCGATCCCGGCATCGCCACAATCGGCTTCGGCGTTGTGGATGCCCAGAGAAATGAGAACAGACTGATCAAATGCGGCGTTATCTCCACCCCGGCGCATACAAGTCTTTCCAGTCGCCTGGAACAGATCTATCATGATATGTGTGAGCTGCTGGAGATATTCAAGCCGGACGCCGTGTCTATTGAGGAACTGTTTTTCAACACGAACATTACGACCGGTATTGCCGTTGCACACGGCAGGGGAGTGATCCTCTTGGCCTGCCAAAAGGCGGGAGTCAAGATCTATGAATACACCCCCCTTCAGGTAAAACAGGCGGTTGTCGGTTATGGCCGTGCGGAGAAAAAACAGGTGATGGACATGGTCCGCAGGATCTGCAATCTCTCAGCGCCGCCCAAACCGGACGATGCTGCGGATGCGGTGGCGCTTGCACTGTGTCATGCGCGCAGCTCCACATCGCTGCTCTATAAAGGAGAAAGAGACGAATGTTCTACCATTTAAACGGAACGGTGGCCGAATTCGGTCAGAATCTGGTGGTTCTGGACTGCGGCGGCATAGGCTTTGCCTTGAACGCTACCCTGAATACCATCTCCCGCCTGAAAAAGGGAGAGAAGGCCAGGCTCTATGTTGCGGAATCTATCGGAGAGACCAATTTTGACCTGTACGGCTTTGCGGACAAAACGGAGAAACGCTGTTTTGAGATGCTTGTGTCCGTCTCCGGCATCGGGCCCAAGGCGGCGCTTTCCATCCTGTCGTACAACACACCGGAGGGACTTGCTCTTTCCGTAATGAATAACGACGTAAAGGCGCTTACCATGGCGCCCGGCGTAGGGAAAAAGATTGCGCAGAGAGTGATCCTTGAGCTTAAGGATAAGATTGCCAAGGAGATGGACACTGCCAATATCGACATTCCTGCAATCAGCACGCCCGCCTCTGCGGCGGAAAACAGCAGCGTGAACGACGCAATGGCGGCCTTGACGGTGCTGGGCTACAGCAGCGCGGAAGTTGCTCCGGTTCTTAAGCAGCTTGACCTGAGCGGTATGAATGCCGAGCAGATCATCAAGGCCGTCCTCAG
>CAMKAP010000115.1 GCA_946410505.1 uncultured Clostridia bacterium | reverse complement strand
AGTTCTCATTTTTGAGTATATCAAACGCGAGAGGGAATACCCAATCCCCTCTCGCGCTCTCCCCATGCTTATCCATCTTTGGCCGCATGGCCTTGTCTGCAATCTGAGAGCTGAGACTATTGTCACAGCTCTTTTTTTGTTGCCGGGAGTGTATGCGCATCAGAGCTCCGCGATGACCTCGCACTCCAGGAGCACATCCTTCGGGAGCTTGGCCACCTCCACGCAGGAGCGGGCGGGGTAGGGCTCGGTGAAATACTGGGCGTAGATGGTGTTGATCGCGGCGAAATCGCCCATGTGCTGGATGAACACGGTGGTTTTCACCGCCTTGCTCAGATCGGTCCCGGCGGCCTTCAGAAGCTCAGACAGGTTTTTGAAAACCTGATGGGCCTGGGCCTCCAGACCGTTTGCGATCTCCCCCGTCTCGGGTATGATGGGGATCTGGCCGGAGGTAAACACAAGATTGCCCACGATCTGGGCCTGGGCATAGGGGCCGATGGCGGCCGGTGCTTTGTCGGTAGATACGGTTTTCATTTCAATCTCCTTTTCGTTACTCAACTTCTACGGTGTAGCCCTTCTGCATGAGCCGGTCGATCAGCTCGCGCCCGTGCTCCTTGCCGCCCACCTCGCAGGAAATGTGGACGCTGGTCTCGTTGGGGTTCAGATTCTCCCGCAGCTTATCGTGCTCCACGGCCAGGATATTGCCGCCTGCGTCCGCGATCACATGCAGCAGCTGCACGAGGCTGCCCGGCCGATCCACGATGATGGCGGTGAACTTGATGCGGCGGTGGCGGGCCACCAATCCGCGTTCGATGATGGACTGGATAAAGCTCACGTCGATATTGCCGCCGGAGAGGACGCAGACCACCCGCTTGCCCTTCACGTCCAGCTTGCCGGAGAGCACCGCCGCGAGGGACGTGGCGCCCGAGGGCTCCACCACCTGCTTGCAGCGCTCAATCAAAAGGAGGATGGCGTTGGCGATCTCGCTTTCCGAGACGGTGACCACACCATCGGCATAGCGATTGATGATGTCCACAGTGATGTCGCCCGGGGCCTTGACGGCGATGCCGTCGGCAATGGTGGAAGCGGAATCGGCGATCACCAGTTTTTTCTCCCGGAAGCTGCGGGCAATGGGATCGCAGCCCGCCGCCTGCACGCCGTAGACCTGTACGCGGGGGTTGATTTGCTTGACGGCCGCCGCGATGCCGGCCAGCAGTCCACCGCCGCCGGCAGGGACCACGATCATGTCCACATAGGGCAGATCGGAGAGGATCTCCAGCCCCAGCGTCCCCTGGCCCGCAATCACCTCCGGGTCATTGTAGGGGTGCAGGAAGGTGGCGCCCTCCTCCTCGCAGATGCGGCAGGCCTCGGCATAAGCGTCGTCAAAACAGTCGCCCGCGGTGACGACTTTGGCGCCGTAGCCCTCTGTGGCCTGGAGCTTGGCGATGGGCGCGGTGGTAGGCATGACGATGGTGGCGGGCACGCCCAGCCGGGAGGCGGCATAGGCCACGCCCTGGGCGTGGTTGCCCGCGGAGGCGGCCACTACGGGCCCGGTACGGCCCTGCTCCACCAGAGAGGCGATCTTGTTGCTGGCGCCGCGGATCTTGAAGGAACCGGTCTTCTGCCGGTTTTCGCATTTGAGATATACCTTGCCGCCGGTCATGGCGGAGAAGGTGGAGGACAGGTCAAGCTCGGTGTGATGCAGGATCGGCTTGAGCCGCTCGGCGGCTTTTTCCAGTTCTTGCAGGGGAATGTCCATGGCTGCGCTCCTCCTTGACGGTTTTGTTGTCGCCTATAGTGTAGCGCAACGGAAGGCAAAAAGCAAGGCTCTGAAAAGAGCCGCATCGTGTCGTTTTTCGCTGCCGAGGCCGTTTGCCCCTCCCCTCACGGAGCATATAACTGCGCCCACCGGTTTTACCGGTGGGCGTTTGAAGTTTTAGTATTCAGAACAGCAGTGCGCTGGCGATGCCGAAATACACCAGCAGAGAAAGTGCGTCCACAATCGTGGTGATGAAGGGGCTGGCCATGACCGCCGGGTCAAAGCCGATCTTCTTCGCGGCCATCGGCAGGGTGCAGCCCACGACTTTCGCCATCAGCACCGTGAGGGCCATGGTGAAGCAGACCACGAAAGCAGTGAGCACCGTGATGTCCGTAGTGCCCAGCATCAGCCGGTCCACCAGCATGATCTTGGCAAAGCAGAGAGCCGCCAGGGCCAGGCCGCAGAGAAAAGCCGTCTGAATTTCCTTCCATATGACGCGCGGAGCATCGGCAAATTCCAGCTCGCCCAGGCTCAGGGCGCGGATCACGGTGACGGAGGCCTGGGAGCCCGAGTTGCCGCCGGTGTCCATCAGCATGGGGATGAAGGCCGTGAGCACCACCTGCGCGGCCAGGGCGCTTTCAAACCCGGTGATGATCATGCCGGTGAAGGTGGCCGAAACCATCAGCAGCGCAAGCCAGGGGATGCGGTGCTTGAACAGGTCCCAGGCGTTGGAGCGCAGATAGCTCTTCTCCGAGGGGAGCATACCGGCCATCTTCTCGATGTCCTCCGTGGTCTCTTCCACGAGAACGTCCATGGCGTCGTCAAAGGTGATGATACCGACCATTCTGCCGTCCGTGTCCACCACGGGCAGAGCCAGAAAGTTGTATTTGGAGAGCATCTGGGCGACTTCTTCCTGGTCGGTCAGGGTGCTGACGGAGATCACGTTTTCATCCATGATCTTCGAGATGGGTGTGCTGTCGTCCGTGGAGAGGAGCAGATCCTTCACCGACACGGTGCCGATGAGCTTGCTGCCCTCGGTCACATAGCAGGTGTAGATGGTCTCCTTGTCCACACCGGTCCTGCGGATACGGGTAATGGCCTCCGACACGGTCATCTTCGGCCGCAGGGAGACGTACTCCGTTGTCATGATGGAGCCGGCGGAATTCTCCGGATAGCGCAGCAGGTCGTTGATCTCCTTGCGCATTTCGGGGTCTGCCTGGGCCAGGATGCGCTTGACCACATTGGCCGGCATCTCTTCCACCAGATCCACCGCGTCGTCCACATACAGCTCCTCGATCACGTCCCGCAGTTCCGCGTCCGAGAAGCCCCGGATCAGCATTTCCTGCTGCTCCGGTTCCATTTCCACAAAGGTCTCCGCCGCCTGCTCCTTCGGCAGCAGCCGAAACAGCCGGGGCAGACGCTCGTCGGCGATCTCCTCAAAAATTGCGGCCACATCGGCCGGGTTCATGGTGATGAGAATATCCTTGAGCGTGGAATACTTCTTTTCTTCGAGCAGCTTTTTCAGCGTGCTCTCCATCGTTACGGTATGTTCTGCCATCGGTCTCCTCCTTTTCGTCAAAAGTAGGAAGTCCGACACGCAGGCCGAAAATCAGCAGTATGACAGGAAGAGGAAACGCCGCAAGGGCGGTTCCGCTTCAAAACTTCGGCCTGCTGTGCCGCCGGTACTTCCGCCGTCCATGACGTTTCCTCCTTCGTTTTTCATGATTTGGAATGATGCTGTGCACCGCTCCATTATTCAGAATAACCGTCTCCGCGGGCTTTGTCAAGAATGAAGATCCTGCTCCTCCAGCAGCTTTTCTGCAAAAGCCGCGCTCTCGTCAAAGGGCTGTGCGTAGCCCTGGAGCATCCTCGCCTTGGCTCGCAGCGCACGGCAGCGTTGGCTCACATAGATGTTGCAGCGAAAGCGCCCGTTCTTCGCCTCCTGCACCAGATTGGCCGCGGGAGAATTGCCGTCGAAGGCGAGCAGCAGTGAGGGCCGCCGCTTGAAAATCTCATAGGCAAAGCTCTTGTAGACGCCGTTGCCGCTGGGTTCGATGGACACGCGAACGCTCACGCCGCTGCGGCGCAGCCGCTCCGCCTCCGCCTGCGTCAGCGCCGAGGGGACAATGGCGAAGATTTCAAACCGGCCCCGGTTGTGCTCGACCAGATAGCGCTCATAACCCGTCAGTCGGTGACCGATGACGAAGAAGAGCTTTGCGGGGTCGCTCTGCGCCAGCAGCGCATCCAGCATCTCCCGTCCGCCGGGACTGAGCCGTGTGGCGAGCCGGTCGCTGTTGAAGCTGCCGCCCGCCAGGATCAGCGGACGCTTGTCCGCCGGCAGATCCCGGATCTGATCGGCCAGCGCAGCAGCCGCATCCAGCTTCCCGCCATCGCTCCAGAGGGCGGCCTCCGGCCGCTCGGTCTCCTCGATCCTGCGCTTATAATACCCAGCCGTGTCCTCAACGCCCCACGCCGAAAGCATCTCGCTCCGACGCAGGAAGATTTCCCGGCTCTCCCGCTCGATCCGCGCTTCCGCAGCGCGCATCTGGCAGAGCTCCTCATGCCTCAGCCCCAGCAGCTTTTCCAGCGCCAGCTCCTCGTCGATGGAGTTGGTGCCGTAGAGTGCGCCGCCGTCGGTGCCCTGCACGCAGGCGATGCCCTCGCGCAGATAGCGGCGCAGCGGGTGGTGCTCCAGGTCGCTGAGATTGTTGAGGCGCACGTTGGAGGTGAGCTGGAATTCCAGCGTCACGCCGTCCTCCCGCAGCGCCTCCAGCAGGCGCTGGCCGCCGCCGGAGCGCAGATTCGGCGTATACAGCCCGTGACCGATGCGCAGGCGGGGTATCTTCTGCCCCGGTGCCAGAGATTCACGCACACAGCGGATGGTGTTCGTCACATTGTCCCGCAGGCTGTCGTTCTCGCCCGCGTGGACGCGCAGTACAAAGCCCTCGTTCTCGCCCGCGATATTCACCAACTCCCGTATCACGTTTCGAAGCTCCAGGATGTCGTTGATCTCCTCGCCCACAATGTCGCTGCCCGCCACATAGGGATCCCCGGCTACAGCCCGCAGCACCTGCAGGTTCTCGCCCAGATAGCCGTCCGGCGTCACATGGTCGCGCACAATGGTCAGAGGCGTACGGCGGATGGCGGCGAGAAAGCGCAGCAGCACCCCCGTCTCCGCCGTGACGGCGGGCATGACCGCGTGGATCTGCCGCAGAAGCTCCGGCGCGCTCTTTTTGCACAAACCGGTGTCGGAGATTTCGGCATAGTCGATGCCGTAGCGCTGATAGTTGCGGGCGATCCAGAGGAGCTTGTCCTGAAAGAGGGTGTTGTTCGCATAGGCCGGGTTTTCCCGGTCCTTCGCCATACGGCGCAGAGCGGCGGCGATGTCCCGGTCGGGAAGAGAAATCTCCGCGGGCAAGACAATGGGGTCCTCCGCCGTGACGCCCTTGGTGAACACATAGCGGTAGAGGTAGACCTTCTCCAGGTCGGCAAAGACGGCCTGCCCGTCCTTGGGTACGGCCAGGGAGACGCGGATGCGGCTGATGTTGTGCGCCGCATCGGCCGGGTTATTTAGAATCAGGTCTGCAAAATTGAGAAAGGTGTTGTCGTCGATGCGTCGCTCCCGGTATTTTCCGGTCAGCACAGAATCCGCCAGTGTGCGTGCCGCCGCCTCACGGCGGCTGCGCAGCAGCGCTTCCTGCGCGCTCGTGCAGCGCAGGCCCAGCTTACTGATATAGTAGAGCGGATAGCGGATCTGATGGTGGATCCCCAGCGCGATCAGCAGATCCGGCGAGAGGTTCGCGCTCATGTGGGTGTGCAGATCGGTGCGGAATTTACAGTCGGAAAAGATATAGGTTTTGACGATGGTTTTCTGCTCCGTGAGCCGGTAGTCCTTGGTCTGGCTCATGAGGGCCTTGGAGATCGCGGGAATGGAGGCCTTCAGCTCCACGGTGCCGTCGGGGTGGATATTGGCCACCTTTGTATTGCCCAGGCGGAAGATCCAGAGGCGGCGGTTGTCCCCGTCCACATAGCTGGGGACGGTGCCGCGGATGACCATAAGCCCGTTCTCATCCTCGCTCAGCGGCAGTCGGCAGAGCCTGGCCAGATTGCGGATCAGGTTGCCCGTGCCGTGGTTCGGTGTGCGCAGCACATAGCTGAGTTCCTCCTCTTCCCGGTACAGCTCCACCAGAATATCTTTTTCCTTGTCCAGAGAAAAACGGCCGAAGAACTCCATGGCGTCCCCTTTCGTGCTTGCAGGTATGCGGATGCCGCCTATCGCGGGATAAGCGGCATCTGTGTTTTACACGGACTTCCTTCTTAACGGATTACTGGTATTGTAGCCGTCAAAGCCTGTCTTGGCAAGGTTTTTTTCTGCTGCGGGGCAAGAGATCGCGCCATGCTCCACCAGGCTGCGGAGGACTGTGCGGCAGGAGAAGTGCGGAATAGACATACAATTACATAACCATCGTACATTTCGTTCAAAAAATTCCCCAGGGGACGAGCGCGTGCTCGTTCCCTGGGGAATCTCATTTCATTCGGAACACTTTTGGCGGAAAGCCGGTGCAGAAGCGGACAGCCCTATGCCGAAAAGCGCCGCTTTCTCAAGGCTTTTTTGCCTCGATCAATACATGCCGCCCTGATGCTCTGCGATTTCTTAAGACGGATGAAAAGTTAATAAAACACACGAAAACGCGTTAAATACAGCTAAAATGCGATGTGAAAGTAGCGCTTAACAAAATAAAGAACTTACGCATTTCTACGAAAATCTACGGGTCTCTACGGGCAAAATGCGTAAA
>CAMKAP010000114.1 GCA_946410505.1 uncultured Clostridia bacterium | reverse complement strand
AGAAGGTCAGCCTGGAGGATCTGTTCAGCCAGATCCAGGCCGGCGAGATGAAGACTCTGAACATCATTGTGAAGGCCGACGTGCAGGGCTCCGCCGAAGCGGTCAAGAGCTCGCTGGAGAAGATCTCCAACGACGAGGTTCGCGTGAAGGTCATTCACAGCGCCGTCGGCGCCATCAACGAGTCGGACGTGATGCTGGCAGCCACCTCCGGCGCCATCATCGTGGGCTTCAACGTCCGCCCGGATTCCGCCGCCCGCGACAGTGCCGCCCGCAGCAACGTGGATATGCGCATGTACCGCGTCATTTACGACTGTATCAACGAGATCGAGGCCGCCATGAAGGGCATGCTGGCCCCCAAGTTCCGCGAGGCCATCATCGGCCATGCCGAGGTGCGCGAGACCTACAAGGTCTCCAAGGTGGGCACCGTCTGCGGCTGCTACTGCACCGACGGCAAGATCCAGCGCGGCTGCGAGGTGCGCGTGCTGCGCGACAACATCGTCATCCACGAGGGCAGCCTCGCCTCTCTGCGCCGCTTCAAGGACGACGTCAAGGAGGTCGCCAGCGGCTATGAGTGCGGCATGCAGGTGGAGAAGTTCAACGACATCAAGGTCGGCGACATCATCGAGTGCTTCGTGATGGAGCAGATCGTCTAACTGATAACGGCGTACTGCCAAACACAATGCCCCGTCATTGCGAAACAAGTGGGCACACTGGCGTGGCAATCCGTAACCCCGAAAAAGGAGAACGGATTGCCACGTCGCTTCGCCCCCCGCAAGGACAGTGTGTGACGAGTAAAGGAGAACTATATGCCATCCAATAAACTTGCAAGAACCAACGACGACATTCAGTTCGTGCTCTCCAAGCTCATCCCCCAGGTCAAGGACCCCCGGGTGCAGCAGGGCATGATCAGCGTCACCCGCGTGGAGACCACCGGCGATCTGCGCTATGCCAAGGTGTGGCTGAGCGTGCTGGGGATGCGCGATGAGAAAGAGTTCAAGCGCGGCCTCAAGTCTGCCGCCGGCTGGCTGCGGCATGAGATGGGAAACGCCATGAGCCTGCGCTACACGCCGGAGCTGGTCTTTGAGATCGACCACAGCATCGAGTACGGCGCGCATATCAACGAGGTCATCAATTCTCTGGACATTCAGCACGACGAAGATTCATCCGCCGAGGAGTGATTCAACATGAACTATCGGGAATGCGCAAAGTTCCTGCGCGGGCAGGATAAGATCCTCCTGATTACGCACCGCGATCCCGACGGGGATACCTGCGGAAGCGCCGCGGCCCTGTGCAGCGCGCTGCGCCGCCTGGGCAAGGAGGCTTTCCTCATCCAAAACCCCGGCTATACCCGCAAGATTCTGCCCTATCTTGCGCCGTTCCTTGCGCCGGAAGGCTTTGCGCCTGCATGCCTCGTCAGCGTGGACGTGGCGACGGAGCGCATGTTTCCGCCGGGCTTTGAAGAGAACGTGCTTTTGTGCGTTGACCATCACGCGACCAACTCCCACTACGCGGAGAACGAGCTGGTGCGCGGGGAGAAATCCTCCTGCGGCGAAATCGTGCTTGAGCTCATCAAGGCGCTCTGCGGCAGCGTGACCGAGGAGGAGGCGACGCTTCTGTATATTGCCGTCACCACCGACACGGGCTGCTTCCAGTACGCCAACACCGGCAGCCAGACGCTGGCCACCGCCTCCGAACTGCTGCGCCTCGGGGCCAGGCAGCATGAGGTCAGTCAGCTTTTCTTCCGGAAGGTTTCCAATGCCCGCCTGATGCTGGAGGGCATGATCTATTCCGGCATGCGCTTTTACCGGGAGGGCAAGCTGGTCTTTGCCGTGATTACCCAGGATATGATCCGCCGTTCCGGCGCGACAAAGGACGATTTTGACGACCTGGCGAGTCTGGCAGGACGCTCGGAGGACAGCGTTTTAAACGTGACCGTCCGCGAGCAGGAGGACGGCAGCAGCCGTGTGTCCGTGCGCTCCAACCCGGGCATCAGCAGCAGCGCGATCTGCGCGGCCTTCGGCGGCGGCGGACATGACATGGCCGCCGGCTGCAACATTGCCTCGCCCCCCGAGAAGGCGATAGAACAGCTGCGCGAAGTGATTGACGAGCTGTATCCATGAACGGAATTTTACTGATTGACAAGCCCGCGGGCTGGACGTCCAGCGACGTGGTGGCAAAGCTGCGCGGCGTGCTGCATGAAAAGCGCATCGGCCACTCCGGCACGCTGGACCCCATGGCCACGGGCCTGCTGGTGCTGTTCGTGGGCCGCGCCACCCGCGCGGTGGAATTTGCCGAGAGCCACGACAAGCGCTACCTGGCCGGTCTGCGCCTGGGCCTCGATACCGATACGCAGGACACCACGGGAACTCCGGTGGGCGGCGTGCCGCGCCTGGTCTCCCGGGAGGAACTGGAGCGGACCATTGCGGCCTTTCGCGGGGAGATCGAGCAGATCCCGCCCATGTATTCGGCCATCAAGGTCAAGGGGCAGAAGCTCTATGAGATCGCCCGGCGCGGCGGTGAGGTGGAGCGGAAAGCCCGACCTGTCACGATCTCCGCGCTGGAGATCGTGGGTGAGGATGCGGGGGACTGGCTGCTGGACGTTTGCTGCTCCAAGGGCACCTATGTGCGCACGCTCTGCCACGACATCGGTGTGGCGCTGGGCTGCGGCGGCTGCATGAGCTCTCTGCGGCGGCTCGCGGCGGGCATGTTCCGGCTCGAGGACGCCCACACGCTGGACGAAGTGATTGCTGCGGCGGAGCGGGGAGAGGCGGAAAAGCTGCTGCTCCCGACGGACAACCTCTTTATGGAGCTTCCCAGGCTGCTTGTGCACCCGGCGGGGGAAAAAAAGGTCCGCTGCGGCAATCCGCTGCCGACCAAAGCGGCGGCGGGGGACTACCGTCTGTACGCCGAGAGCGGCGAATTCCTTGCCCTTGTGCGCGTTCGGGACGGGGAAATGAAAACCGTCAAGAGCTTCTTTGAAGTATGAAAACAAATTGTCATCCTGAGCGGAGGGAAGGATCTCATGAGATTCTTCATCGCTTCACTCCTCGGAATGACACGGTAAGGATAAAGTATGACAGAGATCAAACGGGTCATTGCCCTGGGCTTTTTTGACGGCGTGCACCTGGGCCACGCGGCGCTGCTGAACAGGACGAAGGAGCGGGCACAGGAACTGGGCGCCATCCCTTCGGTGCTGAGCTTTGACGTGCATCCGGATACGCTGGTTTTCCACAGGGAAGTGCCGCTCATCAACAGTGCCATCGGCAGGGAGAATATCATCCGCCGGGAGTTCGGCATCGAGAACGTGGTGTTTCTGCACTTTTCCGAGCACACCATGCGTATCCCCTGGCGGGAATTCATCGAGAGCATCGTACAGGAGCTGGCCATCTGCCACATCGTGGTGGGGCACGACTTCTGCTTCGGCTACAAAGGCGAGGGGACGGTGCAGCGCTTAAAAGAATACTGCGCGGAAAACGGTCTGGGCTGCGATGTGATCCCGCCCGTCATGATCGACGGGCAGGTGGTCAGCTCCACCCATATCCGCGAGCTCATCGAGGCGGGCGACATGGAGGAGGCCCGGCGCTGGCTGGGGCATCCGCATACGCTTGCCGACACGGTGCACTCCGGCTATCATCTGGGCCGGAAGCTCGGCACGCCCACCATCAACATGTTCTTCCCCGACGGGGTGCTGGTGCCGCGCCACGGCGTCTACGCCGCGAAGGTCTATCTCGAGGACGGGAAGAGCTATGTGGCTGTGACTAACGTGGGCGTGCGCCCCACGGTGAGCGAGGAAAACCGCGTGAGCGTGGAGAGCCATCTGCTGGACTACTCCGGCAATCTCTATGGCCGGCAGGCCAGAGTGGAGTTCTACGCTTTCCTGCGCCCGGAGCAGAAATTCGAGAGCTTCGAGGCACTCTCCGCCCAGATCCGCCGTGACGCGGAGGCGGCAAGAGCTTACTTTGAAAAAAACGGCTGAGCGCCGTTTTTTTATGACATCTGGCTCAACTGACGGTTGATTTTTCAAACTCAACGGACAGGTTATTGGCAAGCAGGGTTTTCTTCTGCTACGCTTTTTGCAGAAGGCGGCCGCCTACGATGACAGGAGGGTACGGATATGAACGAAATTTTGGGAAACAACATCATGCGGCTTCGCAAGGAGCACGATTTGACCCAGGAACAGCTGGCAAACGGCCTGGGCATCACCTATCAGGCGGTGAGCAAGTGGGAGACGGGTGTTTCGAGCCCGGATATTTCCATGCTGCCCCTGCTGGCGGACCTTTTTGAAGTGAGCATCGACGAGCTCTTCGGACGCGTGTCTCCGGCAGAGGGCTTTGCCCGACAGGCGGAGCGGGCGACGGATCACCCCGCCCCAGAGGGTGTGCTGCTCCCCTGGCCGGACGACGAGGAGATGCTGCATGTGGTGCTCTTCGCAGGACACAAGCTGATCGGCGGGGACGAAAAAGGCGAACGCCTCTATTCCCGCAAGCAGATCGAATTTCAGTACGAGGGACCCGCGCTCAACATCTGGAGCGATTTTTCCGTGCAATGCAGCGCGGTGCAGGGAAGTGTCAATGCCGGGGGCGATGTGAACTGCGACGCCGTGTACGGCGATCTGCAGGCCGGCGGCGATGTGGATTGTGGCGACGTGGCGGGAAACGTCTCCGCGGGCGGCGACGTGGACTGCGGTGATGTGGTGGGAAGCGTCTCCGCGGGCGGCGATGTGGACTGCGGCGATGTGGAGGGAAACGTCTCCGCGGGCGGCGATGTGGACTGTGATGATGTGGGCGGCAGCGTGCATGGCAGCACCGTCAACGGCGAAACACCGGAGGAGGGCGAGCTCCGCTCTAACCTGAAAGGCAAAAAAAGAGGCTTCAGCTTTGAGCTGAAGCTGTAAAACAAAAAGCACCTGCTTACGCAGGTGCTTTCATCATTTTTCCTTACTGTTTGCTGGCGGGGCGGTTTTTGCGGGAGGAGTGACCCCGGCCGCGGCGGCGGGACTGAGTGGACTTATTCTTATAGTACTCCTGCATTCCCTCGTCGGCCTCATAGACCAGCTTGTTGACGGCCCAGGAATTGCTGTCGGGGTCCCGGCGGAAGCGGGCGCGCACCAGCAGATCCCCGTGCTCGGGGCAGTTGAAGAGGTTCATGTAGCGCTGATCCCCCTGGTTGACCCAGCGCAGGCCCTCCAGCGGTGCGCCGCAGTGGGGGCAGTTGAGCGCGGCAACGCGCGCATCGGCAAAGGCAGCGGCCTTGCTCTCAAAGCCGTCACAGCTCTCGTGCACAATGGGCTCCGGCCCGGCGTTTTCCACCGGGGGCTTGTAGTTGGGCATGCGGGAGGCCAGGATGCGCGCCGCGTCCGGGTACATGCGCAGCCCCTCTTCCATATCCAGATGGGTGCTGACCAGAGCGGTGTTATATGCATCGCCCAGCGCGTCGTGGGCGACGCGGGTCTGCTCGATCTCAAAATGCTCCATGGCGCTGGCGAGGGACTTCTGGTTCTTGTCTCCGCCGGTCTGCAAATTATAAATGAGCTGCAGGTTGATCCAGCCCGCGATCCAGTCCCAGTCCAGATCGTGGATAATGATGTTCTGCTCCAGGATGCCCTGATCGTCGCAGCCCCAGGTCAGGAAGGTCACGCCGTCCCCGCACCAGGCGCGAAACTGCTCCAGCGCGTCGGGGAAAGGCACGCCGTGGGCGAGCCGGTCCTTGTCAAAGCCGGTGATTTTTTTGACCTTATAGTGCATGCGCCGGAAGTAGACGGGCTTGACGTCGATGGTAAATTCCTCGGTGGGGCGCATGTTTTCATCCAGCTTCACCGCACCGATCTCAATGATCTCGCCGCGCAGATGGATGGGAAGTTTATTGAAAACGGAGGACTTGGAGCTCATCGCCTGGTTCCACTCCAGATCCACCACCACATAATTCATATCGTAATCCTCGATTCCTGTAGTAACTGAGATAGTATACCATATATGCAGCCGGATTGCACGACTTTTTTTCGCTTTCTCCGCTGCTTCCGCAGTCCGGGCGCCGGCCGGGAAGAATCCGCGCTTTCTTGCATATTGTGTTTTGGTGTGTTATGATCATTTCAGGAAGAAAGTGAGGAAACTATGGACGGAATGACAGTTGAACGCGCTGCGCACGCTTGCGGAGGCAGGCTCTGCGGCGCTGTACATACAGATTGTGAACTCAAGCGCGTCATCATCGACAGCCGGGCCGTGCAGCCCGGCGACCTCTTTGTCGCTTACAAGGGCGAGCGGGTCGACGGGCACGACTATATTGCCGCGGCGCTGGAAAAGGGCGCGGCATGCTGTCTGGCCGAGCGTCTGCCCGAGGGCGTGAGCGGGCCGGTGCTGCTGGTGGAGAATGTGCAGGCCGCCCTGGAGCGCATCGCCGAGGCATACCGTGAGACCCTGTCCCTGCCCGTGATCGGCATCACCGGCAGCGTGGGCAAGACCTCCGCCAAGGAGATGATCGCCGCGGTCCTGTCGAGCCGCTGGAAAGTCTGCAAGACCGATAAAAACCTGAACAACCAGATCGGCGTGCCGATGACGCTCTCGCG
>CAMKAP010000113.1 GCA_946410505.1 uncultured Clostridia bacterium | reverse complement strand
ACGCTGTAGGGCTTGCGGCGGATCTTCTCGGTGAGCTGTCCCGCCTCGTCGTAGCCCACGTACCCCGGGGGTGAGCCGATGATGCGGGAGACGGAGAACTTCTCCATAAACTCGGACATATCCAGCCGGATCAGGCTCTCCGGGGAATCGAACATGTCGGCGGCCAGACGTTTGACGAGCTCCGTCTTGCCCACGCCGGTGCCGCCCACGAAGATGAAGGACACGGGCTTGCGCTTGACCTTGAGGCCCACACGGCTGCGGCGGATGGCGGCGCACAGGGCGTCCACGGCCTGATCCTGGCCCACGATGTGGGCTTTCAGGCGCTCATCCAGCTTTGCCAGCCTTTCCAGCTCATCCTCCTTGATGGAGCTTGCCGGGATCTTGGTCCAGAGCTCGATGATCCTCGCCAGGTTATCCACCGTCAGCTTCGGCCGTCCGGCTGCTTTGAGTGCGGCCAGCTCCTGCTCCAGCTGAATTTCCCTGCTTCTGAGCTGAGCGATACGGGCATAGCGCTGATCCAGCTTTTCCGGATCGCTCTCCTTCGTGTCGCTCATGAGCGCTTCCCGCTCAAAGCGCACGTTCTCCAGATCCCGTTCGGCCAGCATTTTCCGCTTGATGCCGTCGTCCTTGAGATTTACGTCGGAGCAGGCCTCGTCAATGAGGTCGATGGCCTTGTCGGGCAGGAAGCGGTCGGTGATGTATCGCTCGGAGAGGAGCACCGCCTGACGGCACATCTCGTCGGAGATCTCCACGCCGTGGTAGTCCTCATAGTAATGGGCGATGCCCTTCATGATGGCGATGCTGTCGTCGATGGAGGGCTCGCTGACCGTGACGGGCTGGAAACGGCGCTCCAGCGCGGAATCCTTTTCGATGTGCTTGCGGTACTCGGTGAAGGTCGTGGCGCCGATGACCTGGATCTCACCTCTGGAGAGGGCGGGCTTGAGGATATTGGCGGCGTTCATGCTGCCCTCGGCGTCGCCCGCGCCGACGATGTTGTGCACCTCGTCGATCACAAGGATGATGTTGCCCTCCTTGCGTATTTCCTCAATGAGGCCCTTCATCCGGCTCTCAAACTGGCCGCGGAACTGGGTCCCCGCCACCAGTGCCGTCAGGTCCAGCAGGAAGACCTGCTTGTTCTGCAGCTTGTAGGGAACGCTGCCCATGGCAATGCGCTGGGCCAGGCCCTCGGCGATGGCGGTTTTGCCCACGCCGGGTTCGCCGATCAGGCAGGGGTTATTCTTCTGGCGGCGGTTGAGGATCTGGATCACACGCTCCAGTTCCTCCTCCCGGCCTACCATGGCGTCGAGCTTGCCCTGGCGTGCCCGCTCGGTCAGGTCGATGCAGTAATTATCCAGGAACTTGCGTTTTCCCTGCTTCTGTCCCTGTCTGGGCTCGTCATTGCGGGGTCTCTGCTCGTTCTGCGGGTTGCTCCCCTGTCCCTGGGGCCCGCCGAAGAGGCGGTTTAAGAAGGGGAAGGTGGCGGTCTTGCCGTCATCGTCCTCGTCTCCGTCGGAGGGATCCACATTCATGAGATCCTCTGCGCCGCTCAGCGCGTTCATCATCTCGCCGGACAGGTTTTCCAGATCCTCGTCCGAAATGCCCATCTTGTTGATGATGTCGTCCACGGGCTTGATGTGCAGCTCGCGCGCGCACTTGAGGCAGAGGCCTTCGTTTTTGGTTTGACCGCCCTCGATTTTGGTAATAAAGATGACCGCCACGTTTTTGCCGCAGCGGGAACACATGGTAGCTTGCATAGGACCTCCTTGGATTGTGTATATGCTCGACGGGCGGCCCTAGGGCCGCCCTTAATTGATTCAACCCTTATTCGTTTCTTCGTATCACAGCAGATTGTTCGTGATAAAGCGGAAAGCCAGGAAGAAGCGCCCCAGCGTGGTGCTGCCCAGCGTATCCTTGCCGATCAGGATGCCGAAGAAACTCAAAAGCCAGCACAGCAGCACGCAGTAGAACATCCCCTTCACGAAGCCCAGCACCGCGCCGCCGATCTCATCGAGCAGCTCCAGATTCGGCAGCCGGAAAGACAGGTTTCCCACGTTGCCGATGGCCACCAGCAAAATCAGGATCAGCAGGAAGGCGATCACCAGGCCGCCCACATAGCTGATGCTGTCGCTGAGGGTGGAGATCACCGCACTCTGCATGCTCATTCCGGTCTGGTCCGCGGTCTGCACCGCCCATTCGCCCAGTTCTTCGGCCCGCTGGTCGTAAAAGCCCACCGTGCGGTAGCACTCGTAGGCGTAGTCGTAGCGCAGCGAGGGGTCCTGGGCCAGTACGTCCTCCAGAGAGAGGCTGCTGTCGCCGTAGCCCATCTCCTCCAGTACGCCGTCACGGGTCTTCTGGGAGCTGATGAAGCCGTCCACAAAGGGCTGCAGCGCCGGAACCACCTCATGGGAATAGGCCGAGGACAAAAGGCTTCCGCCGAAAAGGGCGATCACGATGGCGAGGATGCCGGCGATCCCGCCGATCAGGCCGCGCCGATAGCCGCCCCAGGTACAGAGCGCCACGATCACCAGCATAACAATATCTATGATCAGTCTCATCATTGTCATTCACCTGCTTTGCGCGGGAATCTCCGCGCCGCTATGTCGATAGTTTACCATGGAATTATGAACAAATAAACTGTTTTGTTTTTCCACCGCAGCGCGGCGAAAAACGAAGGGCGCTATCGCAGCATCATTTCCCCGACTTTGCCCTCGTACCGCGTCAGAACAAAACGGCATGGTCATGTGTCTGTCCAGAGCCAGCCACATCGACCGTCTGTTTTGTTCTTCCTTTCCATCCCACGGCATACGCCGTAGGATGGTCGAGGAAACGCTATCGCAGCATCATTTCCCCGACTTTGCCCTCGTACCAGATTCTGTTGAGGTACAGTCCCTGGGGCGGCATGGTAGGGCCGGTGAGCCGCCGGTCGCCTTTTTCCAGCAGTTCGGGGATCTCTTCGGGCCGGAGCTTGCCGTAGGAGGCGTAGATCATCGTGCCCACCATGGCCCGGCACATATTGTACAGAAAGCCGTCGGCACAGATGGAGACCGTGATCAGATCGCCCTCCTTCTCCGCCCGGCACCAGTACACGGTGCGCACCGTGGTCTTTGTCTCGGTGCCCACGCTGCGCACGGCGCGAAAGTCGTGGGTGCCCTCGAAGGCGCGGGCCGCTGCCTGCATCTGTGTCATATCCAGATTCTGGGGATAAAAGCAGACCCGGTTTTGCAGAAAGGGATCCCGAATATTGCTATTGTGTATTTTATAAATATATTCCTTTTTTATACAGGAGCCGATGGCGTTGAAGTCCTCCGGCGCCTCCACTGCGTCCTGCACCGCGATGTCCATGGGCAGGCGTGAATTGACCGCCAGGGCCATGCGCTCGATGGGGATGCGGCAGTCGCTGTGAAAATTTGCGCAGTAGCGCAGGGCGTGCACGCCCGCGTCGGTCCTCCCGCAGCCCACGGTCTTCACCGGGTGCCCGCAGACCTTTGTAAGCGCCGTCTCCAGCGTCTCGGCAACGGTGATTTCGTTTTTCTGCACCTGCCAGCCGTGATAGCTGGAGCCGTCATAGCTTAAACGTAATGCAAGATTCCTCATATTATAGTTCAAAGTACTTGAGCACGATGACAGCCGCGACAAACAGAAGGCCGCAGGCAAGGGCGATCCAGTCCCGCCGCGCCATGGTGAGCTGTTTCATGCGGGTGCGGCCCTCGCCGCCGTGGTAGCAGCGGCTCTCCATCGCCACGGCCAGCTCGTCCGCCCGGCGGAAGGCCGATACGAAGAGCGGCACCAGGATCGGCAGCAGCGCGCGGGCGCGCTGGATCAGGTTGCCGTTTTCAAAGTCCGCACCGCGGGCCTTCTGGGCCGACATGATCTTGTCCGTCTCCTCGATGAGAGTGGGAATGAAGCGCAGGGCCATGGACATCATAATGGTCATTTCGTGCACCGGCACATGCAGCTTCTTGAGCGGGTTCATCAGCCGCTCGAGGCCGTCGGTCAGTGCCATGGGGCTGGTGGTATAGGTCAGCAGGAAGGTGCCGGCGATGAGCAGCGTGATGCGCAGCATCATCTTCACAGCCCTCTCGATGCCCTCCCAGGTGATGATCCAGCCGGGGACGATTGGCGTGCCCGAGGTATAGAAAATGTTGAGCGCCGCGGTCAGGGCGATAATAAAGAGCATGGGCTTGAGGCCCTTGAAGATGTTCTTCGGGCTGATATGGGAGACCGCCATGCACACGGCGGTCACCAGCAGCACCAGGCCGTAGCCTGCCCAGCCCGTGGCCTGAAACAGCGCCACGATGTACAGGAAGACCAGGATCAGCTTGGTGCGCGGGTCCAGCCGATGCGCCAGGGTATCGCCGGGGAAAAACTGGCCCAGGGTGATGTCCTTCAGCATGCCTGCACCCCCTTTGCCCGCTTCACGGCGGCGAGAAGCTGCTCATGGGTAAACACGGCCTCCGGCAGCTCCATGCCCTTTTCCCGCAGGGCCATGGCGATGGCCGTGGCCTGGGGGACGGCGAGGCCGATGTCGATCAGTTCCTTCGGCCGGGAGAAGACCTCCTCCGGGCTTCCGTCCATGGCAACATGCCCGTTTGCAAAGACGATCAGGCGCTCGGTGAGCCGCGCGGCGTCGTCCATGTTGTGGCTGACGATGATGACGGTGGCGCCGGTGCTCTCCCGGTAGCGGGTGATGTTGTTCATGATCTTGCGGCTGCCGGAGGGGTCCAGGCCCGCGGTAGGCTCGTCCAGGATCAGGATCTCCGGCCGCATGGCGATGACGCCCGCAATGGCGACACGGCGCTTCTGCCCGCCGGAGAGCTCCAGCGGTGAGCGTTCAAAGAGCTTCTCATCCACGCCCGAAAAGCCCGCGGCCTCCCGCACGCGCTGCTCGATCTCTTCCTTTTTGAGGCCCATGTTCTTCGGCCCGAAGGCGATGTCGGCAAACACGGTCTCTTCAAAGAGCTGGTATTCCGGATACTGGAACACCAGTCCCACCTTCCACTTCACGTCGTGGCGGCTCTTCTTGTCCCGGTTGATGTCCTCCCCGTCCAGCAGCACCCGGCCAGAGGTCGGCTGCAGGAGTGCGTTGAGGTGCTGGATAAAGGTGGATTTGCCGGAGCCTGTGTGGCCCAGCACGCCCACGAACTGTCCTGCCGGGATCGTGAGGCTGATGCCGTCCACGGCCACTTTTTCAAAGGGAGTCCCTGCGCTGTAGGTGTGCGTCAGGTTCTCCACGGTAATGACAGACATAACGATAGTATCCTTCCGGTCCCTCCCGCGTCCAGGCGGTGAGAGCTCAAAGTTTGGCGTTGATCACATACTGTGCGCAGCCCTCGGCGTCCAGGCTGTCCAGCGGCAGACGGAAGCCCGCCTTGTTCAAATCCCAGCAGAGCTTTGTGGTCTCCGGCACGTCCAGGCCCTTCTCCTGCATCAGCTCCACCTGGGAGAAAACCTCGCCGGGCGTGCCGTCGGCAGCGATCTGCCCGTAGGACATGACCAGGAGCCTGTCGGCCCCGATGCACTCCTCCATATGGTGGGTGATGAGCACGACGGTCATCCCCTTCTCCCGGCAGAGCCGCGTCACCGTGGAGATGACCTCCTGCCGCCCCTGGGGGTCCAGCATGGCGGTGGGCTCGTCCAGAACGATGATGCGCGGCTGCATGGCCAGCACGCCTGCGATGGCCACCCGCTGCTTCTGGCCGCCGGAGAGCAGATGCGGCGCATGCTGCCTGTGTTCGTACATGCCAACAGCCTTGAGGGCGCTGTCCACCCGCTCCCGGATTTCCGCAGGCGGCACGCCCAGGTTCTCCGGGGCGAAGGCCACGTCCTCCTCCACCACGTTGGCGACGATCTGGTTGTCCGGGTTCTGGAAGACCATGCCCACCTTGCGTCGGATCTCCAGGAGCCGGTTTTCGTCGGCGGTATCGCAGCCGTCCACCAGCACCTTCCCCTGGGTCGGCACGAGAATGGCGTTCATGTGCTTTGCCAGCGTGGACTTGCCGGAGCCGTTATGCCCCAGCACGGCCACAAAGCTCCCCTCCTCGATGCGCAGGTCGATCCCGCAGAGGCTCTCGCGCTTGGCGTCGGGGTAGCTGAAATGTACGTTTTGAAACTCAATAATGCTCATGTGTTTCCTTTCACGGCTCCTCTGAAGCAGGAGCCGGAACTATTCGCTGAAAGGTTCTGCCGCCTTGCCGCTTTTGCCATTCCCGGGCGTCGCTTATGCGCTTCCGCCCGCCAATGGCGCGGCTGCGGAGAAAGCTGCCCGGCTTCTTCTGCCCCCGGCAGCGCCGGTCAGCTTTCCCACCGACACGTTGCCCCGCATGGCAGGTATAAGCCCGAATCGGTCACGGGCAGGGCCAGCTCCTGGCTGTCGGAGCGGCCGCCGAATTTCTTCGAGAAAATGCTCTCGGTCACATAGCTCAGCACTGACGGTGAGAGCCCCGTGGTGTAGGAGTTGATGATCACAAAGAGCGGTTCCTCGGACAAGACGCCCGCGCAGAGGGAGACAAAAGGCCAGAGGTTCTGCTCCAGCTTCCACACCTCACCGCCGGGGCCGCGCCCGTAGGAGGGCGGGTCCATGATGATGGCGTCATAGCGGTGCCCGCGGCGGATCTCCCGCTCCACGAACTTGGCGCAGTCGTCCACGATCCAGCGGA
>CAMKAP010000112.1 GCA_946410505.1 uncultured Clostridia bacterium | reverse complement strand
TCGTCTTCTCGCCGCGAAATGCGGATGAGTTCAACCAGCCATTCCCGCTTGACCAGATTCAACCGTATCGAATTATCGGGCGTATCACGTTAGGTGGAATGGACTATGAGAACTTTGTGACCGATATGCTGGTCGAGCGTGAATACCTGGAGCCGTTTGAAGAGTCATGTCGCACCGGGCCAGTCTTTGAATGTGTTCTCGTCCGTCGGCAAGGGAACACTAGAACAGGTGTCCTCGTCATACCCGACAGCGGTGGATACATTAAATGTGCCGCCTATTATGAGGAATAGGGAGTCGAAGAGATGGCTACCAAGTATGAAGACTACACGGTTGAAGAGCTAAGAAATGAGCTGAGAAGCATTATGAGCGTCCCGGATCCGTCTAGTGATGAAATCGTACCGCTCACCGAGGAGGAAATGCAGAGGCTGAATCAGATTATGACTATCCTGAATCTAAAAGCCCCGCTTTCCCAAGAAGAATATCATGTTGCGGAAATGTGGGAACAGTTCAAAATAGACCATGCAGATGCTTTTACTAGACTTAGCGAAGGCTAAGAAATACCTATAGAGTTTCAGTTCGGTTTTCATTCCACAGTACATTGACTGACAGCTGGCTTGTTGAGGTCGGCTGTCAGTTTGTTTTTGTGGAACTTTGCACAGCAGAAGATTGGCTTGTGGTTCGTGTATTCAACACCTCCAGGCAGCAGCCATTCGGAATCCCAAACAACATGTAAGATCGGAGGAATTGGATGATTATCTGAAAAAATTTGTTCTACCTGTCACAAAATGACCCTCTCAGGGGCCTTAATAAGTAGGGGGGAAAATTTGTCGGCGATATTCTGGTGCCTATTACCATTCAGAGGCTCATCCGCAAACACTAAAGAAGTGCCCTCATGTCTCTTTTTCCCTTTCCAAGCAATATACAGAATAGAAAGCAACCAGATTGCGCTTGCTGTGTGGTAGCGTCTTCTCCGAATGAGGTGATCCAACGTGCCAAGAAAAGGAAGAAAAAACGCTCATGCTTCTCCAAGCGGAGTTGCATGAGCGCATTTTGTTCTGGTAGATTTCGACCATGTTTGCTGCCAATATGAATTGAATTTTGACGGTTTCTGTGGTATATTAAATTATGGAGGATAGTATGCAACTGATACTCTTGAGGTAGCTGGAACGGAACGCAATCATGACGCTTTAGGACCGACCATGAGTGGTATTTTTGCAGAAATCAAGATGGTCTTGACTCTGCCCGTAGCGATGTGGCCAGACAGGTCAACAACGTACTTCTGAACACCTACTGGAATATCAGTCGCATTACCTCTGAACATGAGCAGACCGTGCCGACTACGGAAAGCAGACGATGAAAGAGCTGGCTCAGGTGCTGACGGCTGAATTTGGTAAGGGCTTTTCGCGGGCCAATCTGCAGAATATACTTAACTTTCGAATCATTAATTTATGCCTAAGCAAATGTGCGGTATCGTTTTGAGGGGGCTAACAACGTATGATCTGGAATCTGAACACAGTGGCGCTGCTGGTCCCGCTGCTGTTCCTTCTGACCGGTCTGACGATCACCGTGATGATCGACCCTTATATCAGCCGAAGGAACCGCATCATCATGCTGGTCATCTTAGCCCTCAGCGTGACGCTGATTGCCCAGAACCTGCTGGAGGACTGGCTGACCGCAGGCCCGCCCCAATGGTTTTGGCGGACCACCATGGCGATTTACGGCTATATCGTTCGCCCGGTATTCCTGATTCTGTTTCTCTATATCATCCAGCCGGAAAAGAAGCATCTGCTCGCCTGGGGGCTGGCTATTGTAAACTGGGGCATTTACATGACGGCCTACTTTTCTCACCTGTGCTTCTGGATTGGCTCAGGCAACAGGTTCTTCAGAGGCCCGTTGGCCTTCACCTGTCTTTATGTCAGCGTTATTCTGCTCGGGGATTTGCTGGTCCAATCCATTCGTAATAACCAGACCGGAGGAAATCAGGAAAAGCTGATTCCAATCTTTACCGTTGTGATGATCCTCGCCTCCGTGTACTTGGACGGCAGGGTCTATAATGATCGGCAGCCTGTCACGTTTCTGACCGTCGCCATCGTCACCAGCAGTATGTTCTATTACATCTGGCTGCATTTGCAGTTTGCGCGGGAGCATGAGGACGACCTGAAGGCCAGGCAGCGCATCCAGATCATGCTCGGCCAGATCCAGCCGCATTTTTTATACAACACACTTGGCGCGATCAAATCTACCTACTACGATGATCCTGAGCTTGCACGGAGAGCTATCGACCAGTTCACCGATTTTCTCCGGCACAACATGGATTCCCTGACGGATGATCAGCCGATCTCATTTGAAAAAGAGCTGGCGCACGTGAGGTGCTATCTGGATCTGCTTCAACTCCGATTCGGCGACTCGCTGCATGTGGAATACGATCTGGAATGCACTGACTTTCGCATCCCTACGCTGACGCTTCAGCCGCTTGTGGAGAACGCCGTGAGCTATGGAGTTCGGAAGAACCCCAAGGGAAACGGGCTGGTCATCATCCGCACCCGGGAACTGCCGGAAAGCTACGAGGTCAGCGTGATTGACAACGGCCCCGGCTTCGTCCCGGATAATGTTCCCGGTGACAGCGAGCGGAGCCACATCGGTATCCAAAACGTCCGCAGCCGCCTGCACAGCGCGATCGGGGCAGAGCTGACGATCAGATCCGAGCCCGGCAAGGGCACTGCCGCTGTGATGATATTACCAAAAGGAAAGGAGAATGCCTGATGCTGATTTTTGCCATAGACGATGAACGGCCGCTTCTTGCCGAAGCGCAGCGCGCCATACGAGAAGCGGCACCGGATACTGAGATTATGGCGTTCTCCTCGGCAGAGGACGCTTTGGACGCGATTCGGACGCAAGGACATTCCCCGAACATCGTGTTCAGCGACATTGAAATGCCGGGTCTTTCCGGCTTGGAATTTGCCGTCGCCCTCAAGACCGTCTCGCCGGATACGAGGGTCGTATTTGTAACGGGGTTTTCGCAGTATGCGGTGGAGGCTTTCCGGATGCGCGCTCACGGCTATATCATGAAGCCGCTGAAAAAAGAGCTTGTCGCGACGGAGCTGCGCTATCTTCCGCAGGAGCCTAAGCCTAAGCCTGAGAAACTGACCGTTCGCTGCTTCGGATACTTTGAGGTGTTCTGGCAGGGCGAGCCGTTAAAATTTGAGCGCAGGCAGACAAAGGAGCTGCTGGCCTATCTCGTTGACCGCAGGGGCGCGACTTGCAGCGCCGAGGAGGTCATAGCGGCGCTCTGGGAGGACGACGGCGATCTCAAGGAGGCAAAGCACCGGGTCCGCAACCTCGCAAACGACTTGAAATCTACGCTCGATCAGATTGGAATGGGCGACGCTTTGATCAAGCGTCGGGGAAGCCTTGCGATCCGCACAGGCTGCCTTGACTGCGACTATTATCGTATGCTGGAGGGCGATATGGACGCGGTCAACGCATATCGCGGCGAGTATATGACGGATTACAGCTGGGCGGAGCTGACGGCGGGGACTCTGTTCTTCAAGGCGTAAGATAAACATTACAATTACATAAACAATCCTGTCATCGGGAGGCTGCCAAGCTTCCCGATTTTGTTATTTTCCGAAAATGCGGCATGGTTTTTGAGCACTATTGAGCGCTTTGTTTTTTATAATAGCGGAAAAGATAATGGAAGGAGTTTGCCCGTGAACATTATTTGTATTGACAGCGATTCTGCAGCACTGAGACAGCTGACGCGGCAAACGCGGTCACTTATGCCGAACGCAGTGGTGCATGGGTGTGAAGAGCCGGATGAGGTTACCTGTCTTGCGGCGAATGAAGGCTGCGATGTGCTTTTGGTCAATACGGATCTGGGCACAAAGCATACGGACGGTTTTATGCTGGCTGAAAAGATACAGAAGATCATACCCTGTGTCAATATCATTTTCATCACAGGCCGTGCGGAGGAGAAGTACGCCGTGGAAGCTTACCGACTCCATGCCAGCGGGTATCTTAAAAAGCCTTTTCAGACGGAGCAGCTGCAAAAGGAATTCGCCAACCTGCGCTATAAGACAGTGTAAAAGATAAAAAGCGAAAAAGAAGATGATGAACATGAAACGTATCGATTTGCTGAAACGACTGGGAGCGGGGCGCTGTCCTTGATGCTGCTGTCCCTGGCAGCTTGCGGGACGCAGACCCCTCCGACGTCGGCAACCGAAGCGCCTGCACAGGAGCCGGAGTCGGAAATGACCGGGGCCGATGGCCCCTCCGAGACGCTGCAGGGCGTCTATAACGAGCTGGTGGCCGATTACTCCAGCTACAGCCAGACCAAGAGCTACTACGACGAGTATATGCCCGATGTGAAGTACACCGAGGAGCTTGGCGAGGATCGGTTTACCATCGCGGTGGACAGCAAGAGCGAGTATGTGGAGAGCGGCTCCTGGACCTTTATGGACGAGGGGAACGCCCTCACCGCCACCGTCGCCGGCGATGATTTTACCGGGATGATGCTGGTACAGGATGTTGTGGAGGCAGTGGCTTTCTACTATGGCATTGTTCCCGGTCTGGCGCAGAGCTATGTCAACGGTCTGGGCGCCCTCGGCATCAACAATGACGAGTTCAGCATGACCGAGAACGCCGACGGGACCACCACCTTCAAAATCGGCACTGCTGGGGAGTGGTCCATGAAGGAGCTGGATCAGATGGTTCTGAGTGACAAGGTTCTGGAGATGGAGCCCCTGGGCGAGGACTATGTCAACCACATGGGAAGCGTGGGCAAGATCAGGATGTACAGCAAGGGCAATGTAGACTCCTTCACCATGTTTTTCTACGAGTATGAGGGCCTGGACGATGTGGCCTACCAGTCCATTATGAATGTGGTGAAGCTCCGTCAGCCCAAGGGCTGGGAAAGCTTCGTGGAGAACTACACCGAGCTGGAGAGCGTGGAGACCGACGAGTACACCGTCACCATCGACCCGGACGAGGATGCCATTTTTGAGATTCTGGACGAGATTGACGGCCTTTACAGCTACGTTCTGATCCAGTTTGGCGAGCCGGAGAACTACGGCGGTGATGACGGCTGGTATGACCGGGAGATCGCCGACAGTGTTCTGTCGAGCTCTTGGCTTGACGAGGTCAGTCAGCGGGCCAACCTGGATGTGATTATGTACACCGACGGCAGCTATGATATGACCGTGTACTGGGGAAACAGCGCCACGGAGACCGCCGTTTGGGAGATCACCGGCTACTTCCAAGACGGGGCTGTCCTGCCCTACGAGGACGGCTATTACACCGTGCGCAGCTATGACGAAAACGGCAACGAGACCATCACGCAAGAGGCGACCACACAGGGCAGCTTCACGTGGCAGGAAGATGGCAAGCTCCGCTGGCACGACTCTCAAGTGGAGGAGAACGGCTACAGCGAGGACTGCCTGTTTGTGCAGGAGGGATAACATTTCCCGGCAGAACCTGCCAAATAAGAGCGGCAACTAATATTTGGGGAGGAGAATCCACATGAATACAAAGCAGACATGGAACCATTCCGCAAAAATCCTGCTTGCAGTGCTGCTGTGCTTCGCCTGCATCCTGTCCGTAGCGGCGGCTCCGGCTTCCGCCGATAATCTGCTGATCTCCAGCAAGACGAACTTCCATTATGAACACGATCCTCGGCTCAATCCTAAAGCAATGGCGGACATCGTCGTAGATCCCACAGCGGTTTACGGCTTTGCTCCAAGCCCGGACGGAAGCCTGAGCAGCTACACAGCTTTCGACTGGTCTGACCCTGAGCTGGTAAACGGTGAAAACGGACGCCTTGCACGCATCGCCTACCACGAGAGCATCAACGAGATGTACGCCATGATGAACGCAATGAGCATCGAGGGCAAGAGCATCGAGGAAATCGCCAGAGCGGTCAGCAATAAACGGAATGAGATCCGCCTCGCCTCCTATGCCGACGACCCGGCGGGATTGGCAGCGGCAAAGGCACGAAATCTGGAGAAATACGGCCATGAGGAAGGCCCACTGCCGGATGAGCTGTATGAGCAGTACGGCTCATGGGAGACCGTGCTGGAGAAGGCGTTCAGCACCAACTCCGGCATGGATGCCTGCCTCGGCCTTTACGATGATTATTACGAACTTTACATCATGGTGGGGCAGATAGAGGACGAGCACACCGCCCCCGCTTCCCGCGAGTACGCAGTAGCCGCGTTTATCGACGCCGCGGGGATCACACTGCCCGACGGCACGGAAGCGCTCTCCGCTTTCACGGATGCGGAAACAGTCAGTACATATTACACCGCGGAACTGGCCGCAGCGGTGGAAAAGGGCGTCCTCAAAGGTTATGGCGACCATACCCTGCGCCCGCAGAACACCATCAGCCGCATCGAGGCTATGGCACTTCTCTCCCGCTGTCTGCCGGAACTGGAAAAAACGACTGACGCCATCACATTTGCGGATGTTCCCACATGGGCAAAAAGTGATATAGACCGGCTTTCGGCGGCGGGGCTGGTGCTGGGCTATGGCGACGGCACGCTCGGCGCATCGGACAATCTGACCGTGGAGCAGGTCAAAATATTGACCGCACGGATCGAGGGAGCGGACTCGGCGTCCTCTGCGCTGGGCCTGTGGACGGACACCGCCCCCGCAAAGACCGCATTGACGGCATACATGGCCGCGATTACCGACGAGGACAGCGCGGACTTCATCCCCGTGCTCGACCGCATCGCCGTGTTTGACCTGGACGGCACCCTG
>CAMKAP010000111.1 GCA_946410505.1 uncultured Clostridia bacterium | reverse complement strand
GTGCTGGAGAAGCACAACCTGCCCGGCGGCTGCGCCACCAGCTTCCGGCGCGGCGCCTATGAATTCGAGGCTACCTTGCACGAACTCTGCCAGATGGGCGACGGCAAGGAGGGCCGTCCCCGCGGCGCGGTGCGCAAGCTGCTGGAGGATCAATACAAGCTGGACGTGGAATGGTGCGCTGCCCATGAATCCTTTGCCTCGGTGGCCACCGACCCGGACGGCTTCAACGTCTCCATGCCCGCCGGTGTGCAGGCGTTTATCGACGAGATGGAGCGCCAGGTCCCCGGCAGCCGGGAATCCATGACCACGGTGCTGGAGCTGGGCCGGATGCTGCATGACGGTGTGGACTGGCTGGCCGCCCATGACAACGAGCCCTCCCCGCCCGCCAAGGTGGAGATGCTGCTCAAATACTACGATCTGATGCGCGTGGTACCTGTGTCCACGGAGGAAATGCTCGACCGGATCGGCGTACCGGAAAAGGCCAAGAGAATCTTTGAATCCTACTGGACCTATGTATCAGCCGATTCCACCAACATGAGCTTTGCCGTCTACACCTATATGACCTATGTGTATCTGACGCACCTGCCCTGGTTTGCCAAAAACCGCAGCCATGAGATCTCCATGGCCTTCGACGCGCGGATCCGAGAGCTGGGCGGCGATGTCTGGTACAACACCGAGGTCAAAAAGATCGACATCCGGGACAACAAGGTCCGCGGCGTGGAGCTGGACGACGGCAGCTATATCCCCTGCGAGTGGGTCATCTCCAACCTCATGCCCCATGTGGTCTTTGACCGCATGGTCGATCCGAAGGAGATCCCGGAGCGCAACCTCAAAATGATGAACGCGCAGAAGCTGGCCCAGGCCGCCTTCACGGTCTATCTCGGCCTGGACGCCTCCGCGGAAGAGCTGGGCCTGAAGAACTACGACACCTTCATGCGCTATACGCCCGACAACCGCAAGCAGTACCTCTCCTCCGACAGCATCGAGACTCACCGGGATATTACCTGCACCGTGCTGACCAATGCGCTGCCGGACGCGGCGGGAAAGAACAGGGCCTTTATCCAGTTTTCCAAGTTCTACACCGGCGACGCCTTTGAAAAGATCACCGAGGAGGAATACTTCAAGGTCAAGGACCGGATCGCACGGGATTGTGTGGAGCGTTACGAGGAGGTCACAGGCTGCCGTCTGCAGGGCCATATTGAGGAGATCGTGGTCGCCTCTCCCATGACCTGGGCGCGTTATCTGGGCACTCCGAAGGGCGACGTCTACGGCTACGAGCCGGCAGGCTGGGATGGCATGTTCCCCCGCGTCCAGAGCGGCCACCATGAAGATTATACGATCCACGGTCTGCGCTTTGCCGGCGGCCACGGGACCCAGATGGACGGCTACTCCCAGGCCTACCTGTCCGGCGCGGAGCAGGCCAGATACATGCTGCTGGACATGAAGAAGGAGGGCAAGTAAGATGGCGAAATACAACTATGACAAGAAGGCCCTGAAGGGCTTGACGCCGTTCCCCTTTCTTGGCGAGGTAAAAACAAGGACCGCCGCCATTGAGGCTGCCCCGGCCACACTTCCCAAATCCGTTTACAACCCGAACATTCTGGCAAAGCGCCTGCATCCGGCGGTGCAGCACTGCCTGATTCAAAAGGTCGAGGATCACGGCGACGCCAAGAGCTTCACGCTGGTTCCGGACGCGGCAAAGGGCACCAAGGAGATGGCCTACTTCCGGGCCAGTCAGTATGTCTCCGTGGCGCTGAACATCGACGGCGCGCCGGTGCACAAGCCATACACCATCCGCTCCAACCCGAAGGATGCGCTGGGCACGGAGGGGACAAGCTACACCCTCACCGTCAAGCGCACCAATCCTGCTTTTGCTTCCGCCTGGATCCTGGACAACTGGAAGGAAGGGGACGCTGTCGATATCTCCGGCCCCCTCGGCGACTTCTATTATCAGGATCTGCGCGACGCGAAGCAGGTCATTGCCATTGCGGGCGGCTCCGGCATTACGCCCTTCTATTCCATGGCGGCTGCCATCGTAGACGGCATTGAGGATTTTTGCATGACCATCCTCTACGGCTCCCGGACCGCGGACGGCATCCTGCTCAAGGACGAGATCGAAGCGCTGGCGGCCCGGAGCGGTGGCAAGGTGAAGGTCGTCCACGTCCTGTCGGAGGAAGAAAAAGAGGGCTATGAGCACGGCTTTATCACGGCGGATCTGATTCAGAAGTATGCGCCGGAGGGCGAATACTCCATCTTTATGTGCGGCCCGAAGGCCATGTACGTCTTCGGCGAGGAGCAGTGCAAAAAGCTGGGCCTGCCGAAGCGGCGCTATCGTATGGAGATGAGCGGCGACTACATGGGCGCTGTGAACAATTCGGATTATCCCAAGGATCAGATCGGCAAGAGCTATTCTCTGACGGTTGATATCCGTGGGGAAAAGATGGTGATCCCCTGCAAAGCCGACGAGAGTCTGCTCTGGGCGATGGAGCGCGCCGGGATCAAAGCTCCGGCCCACTGCCGCAGCGGCGAGTGCGGCTGGTGCCACTCCCGCCTGGTGAAGGGCAAGGTCTACATCCCTGCTGAGGCCGATGGACGCAGGTTGGGCGACATCAAGTTCAATTGGATCCACCCCTGCGTAAGCTTCCCCTTGAGTGACATCGAGCTTTGTGTGTTCCCAACGGCAGAGTAATCCTGCGATTGACCAAAAACATAAGAAAGCGCAATCCCGGTTATGTGATCGGGACTGCGCTTTCTGGTTTTTTGCGTGTCGCGGGGATTCTCTTTGACTTCTTTTTCAAAAAGCGTGAGCTGCGACAGAAACCATATGATATTGATTACTGGTTTTCCTATGTCTGGAGCAATTTAGCCCCGAGATCCCTGCGGCTAAAGGTCAGGCACCGTAGAACGAAAGATCACGGACAGCGTTTTGCATGATCTTATGTACCTGGGCGAGCGCCTCACCCTCGTCCCGGTTCAGCAGCGCGCGGTAGTAGTCGATCTTGAGATCGTACAGCGCCTTGATCCCGAATTTCTTGGCGTAGATGGACCACAGGTGTACGCCGGGTGCCTTAAAGCTGTGGTACATCAGCGGCAGCAGCACATTCCCGGATAGGATCGCCAGCTCGTGAAAGAAGAGAAAGGTTTTCTCCGCTGCGTCTTCTGCCGTCTTCGTGTTTTTCAACTCATCCAGAATGCCTCCCAGGTTCTCCAGTTCCGCATCGCTGGCGTTGTCCAGCACCAGCCGGGTGCAGAGGCACTCCAGGGATTCCCGCACCTCCAGCAGAGACTTGACCTCAGGCTTGCGCATCATCCCCTGGTTATAGCGCATGATCGCGTTGAGTGTTTCCACCGTCCCCTTGCGCCGGTAGTCGCTGACATAGACGCCCTGACGAGGTATGATCTCAACAAAGCCCAGCTTCTCAAGCTCGATCACACCCGCGCTGATCACAGGACGGCTGACGCCCATACGGATCGACAGCTCCCTGGCAGGAGGAAGCTGTTCCCCCACGGCAAGCTCGCCGGACAGAATCATATTTTCGATCTGCTGTACAAACAGATCTGTCAGAGAAAGGGAGGATATTTTCTGAAAGCCCATATCAAAGCCTCCTGCAGACGCTTCTGGTATTACCAGTTTATATGACGCTGTTTTTTCTCGGCTTCCTGCCCAAAATCGCCCGGCGTTGATACCCCATTTTGCCGATTTTCAAGCTAATCCTTGAACGTCAGGCAAATCGGCAATATACTGGAGTTGCAGGAAATCGGTCTGGTATTACCATAACACATTCAGAAGGAGGAATCAATATGCCAAAATACGATGCAGTAGTCATTGGCGCCGGCAACGGCGGTTTGGCTGCGGCATGCAGAATGGCGCTGGCGGGGAAAAAGGCCCTTCTCGTCGAGCGCCACAATCTCCCCGGTGGCTGTGCCTCCAGTTTCCGCAGAGGCCGTTTTGAATTCGAGACGGCGCTGCATGAGCTCTGCGAATGGGGCACGCCCGAAAACTCCGGCAACTGCCGCAACACCGTGGTGGAGGAATACGGCGTCCCGCTCAAGGGCTGTATCGTGCCGGAAAACTTCCGCGTCATCACCACGGCCAGCGACGGGAAAACCCACATCGACGCGGTCCTCCCCTGCGGGGTGGAGGCCTTCACCGACCGCATGGAGGAGCTGGTCCCCGGCTGCCGCAAATCCATCGAGGACTTCTTTGCCATCGGCAAGGAGTGTCTGGACGCCGGCAACTACTCCCTCTCCGTCAACGGCAAGACGGACAACAAGTACATGATGGAGCACTTTCCCAACTTCCTGAAGGTGGGCAGCTACAGCGTCAACAAGGTCTTCAAAGCCCTGAAGATGCCCGCCCTGGCCCAGGACATCATGAACACCTACTGGGGCTACCTCGCCATTGACGCCGACCGGCTGAGCTATCTGCAGTACTCCAACATGGTCAACCTCTACGTCCGCCACGGCGCGTGGATCCCGGACAAAACCAGCCACGAGCTGACCACCGGCATGCTGGAGCGCTTCCGCGCCATGGGCGGCGACGCCTGGTTCGACTGCACCGCCGAGCAGATCCTCTTCGACGACGACAAGGCCGTCTGCGGTGTACAGACCAACCGCGGCGTCATCGAAACAAAGCATGTCCTCTGCAACGGAAACCCCTCCATGGTCTACGCCACCATGGTCCCGCCGGAGGTCATCCCGGAGCGCATGATCAAGCTGGCCAACGCCCGCAAGCACTGCGCCAGGATGTTCGTGGTCTACCTCGGTCTCGACAAGAGCGCGGAGGAGCTGGGTCTGACAGATTACTCCATCTTCATGCCGGACTCCGCCGACTCGGTCAAGGAGTACAACAGCGGCAAAACTTTGGAGACGAACCACAACATGGTCTCCGTCTGCTACAACGCCGTCAACAAGAACTTCTCCCCTCCCGGCACCTGCGTGCTGAGTCTGACCACGCTGTACATGGAGGACGCCTGGGCCGACGTGAAGGAAGAGGACTATGTGGCCACCAAGAACCGCATTGCCCGCAGGATGATCGACAAGTTTGAAAAGACCCTCGGCGTAAAGATCACTCCCTACATCGAAGAGATCGAGGTCGCCACGCCCTGGACCATGTGCCGCTTTGTCAACACCCCGCAGGGCTCCGCCTACGGCTATGAGCTGGACGATTGGGATTCCATGATGGCGCGCATGCGCATGATGGGCACCGAAAACCAGGTCAAGGGGCTGAAATTCGTCGGCGCGGCCAGCATCCGCGGCGACGGCTACAACTCCGCGATCTTCAGCGGCAGCACCATGGCCAAGCTCACGCTGGCCGATATGAAGAAAGAAGAGGAGGGTTGATCATGGCCAATGTTAAAATCGGGCTCTTCGGCAAGCTGGATATGCTGAAGTTCAAGAACATCACCAAGGTCAGAGAGAAACACATCCAGGCAACCCCGGCGACTCCCCTTCCCAAGGTGCTGCCCACCAACGAGAAGGCCAAACAGCACCACCCCGAGAAGCAGGAGGTCGTGATCGCGGACATCCGGCAAAATGGCGCGGATGCGAAAACGATCGTACTCAAAACACCGGACGGCAGCAGGCTTGCGCTCTTCCGCGCCGGGCAGTATGTGTCCGTTCTGGTTCCCATCGGAGGCACCGTCACCACCCGCTCCTACTCTCTGTGCAGCTCCCCTGCCCTGGCCAAAGCGGGTGAGTATCACATCACGGTCAAGCGGGACGACGCGGGCTTTGTCTCCCCCTATATTCAGGATCACTGGCAGATCGGTCAGAAGGTCACGATCGCCGGTCCCGAGGGGCATCTGTACTTTGAACCGCTGCGCGACGCGAAGAAGGTGGTCGCCCTGGCAGGCGGCAGCGGCATCACGCCCTTTATGGGCATGGCCTATGCCCTGCGGGACGGGCTGGAGGATTTTGATCTGACGATCCTGTACGGCTCCCGCACGGCGGAGGGCATCGTCTACAAGGAGCAGCTGGACGAGGTCTGCAAGGTCTGCGACAAGGTGCATGTGGTCCATGTGCTCTCGGATGAGGAAAAGGACGGCTACGAGCACGGCTTCATCACCGCAGAGCTCATCCGCAAGTACGGCGGCGACGGGGAGTACAGCATCTTCCTATGCGGCCCCCAGGCCATGTACAACTTCCTGGACGGTGAGATCGCAAAGCTCGGCCTGCGCAGGAAGTTTGTGCGGCGGGAGCTCTTCGGCACCATCAAGGATCCCTGGAACCAGCCCGGCTATCCCGCCGACGCACGCGGCAAGAGCTTTAAGCTGACGATCCTGCAGTACGGAAAGGAATACGAGGCCAAAGCCTCGGCAGACGAGTCTCTTCTGGTGGCAGTGGAGCGCGCGGGTATCGCAGCCCCCTCCCGCTGCCGCAGCGGTGAGTGCGGCTGGTGCCGCTCCCGCCTGGTCTCGGGCGAGGTCTACATCCCGGAGAAGACAGACGGCAGACGGGCGGCAGATATCGACTACAACTATATCCACCCCTGCTCCACCTTCCCGCTCTCCGACGTGGTGCTGGAGGTCTACGGCTCCAACCTCTCCTGAAAAAGCTTTCAGAACTTGCAAGCACGGTATCAGCAGATCCCTCTTTGCCCTCGGCTGCAACCCTGCTATAATCTGACTGTAGCGGTATCCAGTTCAAATAGAGAAGGAGACTATCTTTTCCCTAATCTTTGCTTCGACGAAGAACCGTTGCCTATCGGCAAATACGGTCTTCTGCGAAAGGGTTATTTAAAGGAGCACCATCCCGCCCTCTATTCCAGTATGCTTTTGAC
>CAMKAP010000110.1 GCA_946410505.1 uncultured Clostridia bacterium | reverse complement strand
AAACGAGCCGACCGCCACGTAGTCACGACCGAGACGGGACAGGTCCTTGACCATGACGGTGGTCATATAGCCCATGTCAATGTCGTCCAGCATGGCCTGGAATCTGGGGTGGTTGAAGTTCGTGCCGGTATAGCCGTCGTCCACATAGAACTTCGTATTGCCCAGCCCCAGCTCTCTGGCTTTCTGGGTCAGGAGCCTTTTCTGGTTTGCGACGGAGTTGCTGTCGCCGTCCGTGCCGTCGTCCCGGGAGAGCCGGCAGTACAGGGCGGTGATCCCTATAGGTTCTGTTTTCTTTTTCGGCTGCAATAAATGCACTCCTCCTTTTGAGCAGCCGAACACACATATTCCACGGGAATTCTATCCTCTTCCGGCAGATTCAGCAAATCTATCATGTCACCGGAAATGATACGCTTGATTGCGCTTCGAACAGGACGACCCTCCCGCGGATGCTCAAATTTGGATTTAACGATATAATTGACCCCGTTGATACATTATTGGTGTTCCCCTTGAACAAGGCCGACGATCCAGTCCGAGATGGTGCTGCCTATACGCACCCCTCCTTATCTTTCCCGGGAGACCCGGCTCCGGTACCGGGCCTCACACATCTTCACGATCTCTTCTTCCATCTGCACAGTCGTGTAACTGGCCGGGAAGAATCTGCGGACACGCTCCATCGGGATCTTCAGCTTCTCCTTCTGGTTGGCCTTCTCTTTTCCAATGATGACTGCAACGCCCTCCGGCGTCAGCGTCCCCACCTGGCTCTTCTCTTTCAGCCGGTATGCCTGACTGACCGAAGGCGTGCAGTCGTTTTGCTCCATCTCCTCAAGCACCCAGCCCTGCTGTTCCTTGGACAAGTACGACAGCTACACCGCCGGCGTCATGGCGATCTTCCCCTCGTCCACCAGCTTCAGCAGCTCCGGAAGCAGATGGGTTAGGCGGATGTAGCACTGCACCTGCCGCCCGCTATCCGTCTCGCTGATTTGATCTGCGCTTTTTGACTTGTCGACATCTTGGCGCGAAGTTAAATCCGTCCGTTTGCCCTGCTGCTTCATCGCCTCCAGTTTGAGCTTGTAGGCGAAAGCCTTCTCGCTGGGCAACAGGTGTTCCCGGTGCAGGTTGCTGTCCACCATCATGATCACAGCATCTGCCCGGTCCAGCTCTGCCACAAAGGCGGGAACGGTATTCAGCCCTGCTCTCTCCGCCGCGTGCAGTCGGCGGTGACCGGAGATGATTTCATACTCGCCTTTTCCATTGTTTAACGGTCTGACCAGCAGCGGCGTCAGAAGCCCGTTTTCCCGGACGCTCTCGGTGAGCGCCTCCATTTCCGCATCATCCTGTACCTTGTAGGGATAACCCGTAAACGCTTTCAGTTTACATAACTCAATCTTCGCTAATTGTACTTGTTTCAAGTAATTCCTCCTCTTTCATTTTTCTTGGTTCAATGACTGCCTTCGTAATGTCAAGGATCGCCTGTATGGCCATTTCAGCATTCCGGTCATATGCCTGGACGTCGATTACATTCAGTACGTGGGCTTTCTTGGCGATCTGGTTCAGATTGTTCGTCAGGCCATAGAGCTGACGCATCATGGCATGGTAGTCCGGCGGCGGAAGCTCCTTCGGCACAAAGCCTGTGATCAGGTGCCGCAGGTAGGCCGACTGGGTCAGCCCGCATTTCTTCGCGCCATGAGCCAGGGCGTCCGCTTCTTTCCGGTTCAGCCAGAGCTGGACGTGTACATTTCTGTTTCTCAAATAATCCCTCCTTTTTCTGTTTCTTTTTGCGGGGGTTACAGGGGCTCACCCCTGGTTTGTGTTTGTGGTATCACAAACGCGATGCTTGCCAGTATATTGCAGACTCATTCCCCTCCCAAAGATACAGCAGATACCAGCTTTACGAAGCCGTCCTTCCCCGGCGCATAGGACAGCCGGTATCGCTCTCCGACTCGCAGATCGTAAAAGCCCTCGCTCCGCTGCCACCAGAACACCGGTGTCAGGATCTTTCGACCGTCCGAAAGAACAAAGAACAGGCGCAGCATCCGATCCCGCGCGGCGGCCTTCAGACACAGCGTACCTTCGACTTCTCCCACTTCGTCCATGAAGGCAAAGTCGTTGGTATCGATCTCCCATTCCCGCAGTTCGGCCCTGCTGTAGATCCGGTTTTCAAATTCCGTACGCATCCCTCCTTTCTCCATGATATAGGTCTCTCTTTCAGCTGGTAAAGGATAGTTAGTTATCTATATATACAGGCCAGAAGAGAGCAAAAAAGAGCGCAGTACTCCCAAACCATTCTCACTTGGATTATGTAAGGGATGTACTGCGCTCTATTTTTTGTTTTTTAACGAATAACCCCCTCATTCATATACGGAAAAATCGGGCAAATTTGTAGGCAGTTTTTCAAAAAAAGTGGGGAAAAAAACAGGCGGCATCTCTGCCGCCCGATCCCTGTGAGGGAGCTTGCTTCTGACCTGCTGCGCTTTCCGCCTTCGCGCGTGCTTTTCGGCCGTTCTTCGTATAAAAGTCCGTGTAGTCGTAAGGCGACGGACAGTTGAAGTCCGAACGGCTGATCCCCTGCGATTCCAACGCCCGGCGGAGGGTTGCCAGGGTGGCGCTCATCTGGCTTCGGACAGCGCCCTCGGTGACCCCTTCTCTCCTGGCGATTTCAGTAAAGGTCTGCTGCATGTAGAAGTGGAGCAGAAGCCTGCGCCGGGCGGACACGCTCAGTCCCTTGATGGCGTTCATGAGCGCTTTCTGTGCCTCCCGTCGGAAATAGGCCTTCTCCGCTGACAGACTGCTTACCGAGCCCACCGCGTAGATCGGATCACGGGTGGCGTTTCCTGGATCCCCGCGCACCCGCTCTTCCATATCAAAGGCATGGAAGAAAACGCCGTACTGGTAATCCTGGTCCTGCTGGCGCTTCAGCTCTTTGTCGCTCTCTCTGAGATGGTCCCGAACTTCCCTTGATACATGACAGATAGGATAATTGTCATATTGTGTTTTCATAAATGACCTCCAGACAACCATATTTGATATGGACTATGTAACTGGAAGCCCGAGGGCCGCAGAGATGCCAAAGGCTTAAGTGTTGATTTGTCAGGTCAGATTTTCCCTACGAGAGGATCGTAACACAAATGCTGTCCCAAAAACCTCCCAGGGTTGGGAAACCTTTCGCATATCCGTATGTATACTTGTAAAGCGTCGGTTTTTGGTATAATATAACATAGATAAGTTATATCCACTCATTGCGGAAAGGGGGGCAAAGCCATGACGCCGGAGGAGAGAGCGCGGGAACTGATCGACAAGCGACTGGAGCAGTCCGGCTGGGTCATCCAGGACATGCGTCAAGTCAATCCCTTGGCTTCGCTCGGTGTGGCAGTTCGGGAGTACCCGACCAGCACCGGGCCGGTGGACTATGCCCTTTTTGTGGACGGCATCCCCGTTGGCGTGGTGGAGGCCAAGAAGGACGATCTGGGCGAGACCATCACCACGGTCGAAAAGCAGACCGACCGCTACGCCAACAGCCGCTTCAAGTACATCAACATCGACTACCGCATCCGCTTTGCCTATGAGGCCACGGGCGAGCTGACACGCTTTACCGACTATAACGACGTCAAATACCGCTCCCGACGGGTGTTCTCTTTCCACCGGCCTGAGACGTTGCAGCGCATTCTCCGTGAGGACGACACCCTGCGCAACCGGCTCAAGCAGCTTCCCGCTCTGGACAGCCGGGGTTTTCGCAAATGCCAGATCGTGGCCATTGAGAATTTGGACCGATCCTTTGCCGAGAACCGGCCGAAGGCTCTGGTGCAGATGGCGACCGGCGCGGGCAAGACTTTCACCGCCATCACCGCCGCCTATAGGCTGCTGAAGTTCGGCGGGATGCGCCGCATCTTGTTCCTGGTGGACACCCGCAGCCTTGGTGAACAGGCGGAGCGCGAGTTTCTGGCCTATCGCCCCAACGACGACAACCGCTCTTTTGCGGAGATCTATCCTGTCTACCGGTTGAAATCCGCCCGGGTGCCGGATGTGCAGATCTATATCAGCACCATCCAGCGCATGTACTCCATCCTCAAGGGCGAGGAACTGGACGAGTCCGCCGAGGAGGAGTCCTTCTACGAGCAGAGCGGTGCGGACAGCAGGCCGCCCAAAGAGGTGGTCTACAACGCAAAGATCCCGCCGGAGTTCTTCGACTGCATCATCGTGGACGAGTGCCACCGCTCTATTTACAACGTGTGGAGCCAGGTGCTGGAGTACTTCGATTCCTTTATCATCGGTCTGACCGCCACGCCGGACAAGCGCACCTTTGCCTTTTTCAACCAGAACATAGTCAGCGAGTATTCCCGTGAGCAGGCCATCATCGACGGCGTGAACGTGGGCGAAGACGTGTTTGTGATCGAGACTCAGGTCACCCAGGCCGGGGCGACGATCCTGAAACAACAGATCGAGTACCGCGATCGCCTGACCAGGGCCAAACGCTGGCGGCAGATGGACGAGGACGTGGACTACGCCCCCGGCCGCCTGGACCGGGACGTGGTGAACCCCAGCCAGATCCGCACCGTGATCCGCTGCTTCCGGGACAGCTTGTTTACCCAGCTCTTCCCCCACCGCCGGGAGGTGCCCAAGACCCTGATCTTTGCCAAGACGGACAGCCACGCGGACGACATCATTCAGATCGTGCGGGAAGAGTTCGGAGAGGGCAACCAGTTTTGCCAGAAGATCACCTGCCAGGCGGACAAGCCCGAGACGGTGCTCAGCGCCTTCCGCAATGATTACTATCCGCGCATCGCCGTGACTGTGGACATGATCGCCACCGGGACGGATGTGAAGCCCATCGAATGCCTGCTCTTCATGCGCGACGTGCGCAGCCGCAACTACTTTGAGCAGATGAAGGGCCGCGGCACCCGCACGCTGGGCAAAGACGATTTGCAGAAAGTCACGCCCTCCGCCACGGAGAACAAGGACCACTTCGTGATCGTGGACGCCGTGGGCGTCACCCGATCCAAGAAGTCCGACACCCGCCCCCTGGAGCGCAAGCCCAGCGTCAGCATGAAAGAACTGATGCTGAACGTGGTGACCGGCTCCCGGGATGCGGACACGCTGACCTCCCTGGCCAGCCGCGTCATCCGTCTGGCCAGCAAAATGACCCCTCAGGAGCACCGGGAGTTCAAGGATACCGTCGGTCTGCCCGCCGGGATGCTGGCCCAGAATTTGCTCGACGCCTTTGACGAGGACATGATCGCAGCGCGCGCCGGGGTCTTCCTGGACGGCGAGCAGGAGCCCACGCCCGAGGAGCAGCAGCGGCTGGACGACGCGAAAAAGGATCTGATCCGCGAGGCGGTCAAGCCCTTCTTTGATCCCAACAACCGGATCTTTCTTGAAGATCTGCGCCGCAGCCATGAGCAGATCATCGACAGTGTGAACCCGGACACGGTGCTCTACTCCGGCTTCGAGACCGACAAGCAGACGGAGGCCGACCGGGTGATCGGCAGCTTCCGGGAGTTTCTGGCGGAAAACAAAGACGAGATCCTTGCCATGAATCTCGTCTACGACGCGCGCTATCGGGACCGGCCGCTGGTGCTGGAGAAGCTGAAGACCCTGTATGAAAAACTGAAAGCCCGGAACGTGACGGTGGAGCGGCTCTGGGACTGCTACGCCATCCGGCAGCCGGACAAAGTCCGTCGCGGGACGCTGGCGCAGCTGACAGATCTGGTGTCCATCATCCGCTTTGAGCTGGGCGCGGCCGACAGCCTCACGCCCTTTGCCGACCGGGTCAACTACAACTTCCAGCAGTGGACCCTCCGCCGCAACGCCGGCCCCATCCACTTCACGGAGGAGCAGATGGAATGGCTGCGCCTGGTACGCGACCATATCGCCGCCTCTCTGAGCATCACGACCGACGATCTGGAACTGGACCCCTTTGACCGCAAGGGCGGCCTGGGCCGCTTCTATGAGGTCTTCGGCGCGGAGTATGAGGCGCTGCTGCAGGAAATGAATATCGAATTGGTGGGGTAAGGGAAGAAACAAAATGCCTAATGAAACAGCTAAGGAGATCGTGATGACTGTATATGAGAAATGGGCTTTGATTCTATCTGCAATTGCTATTTTGATTCCTTTCATACAAGCTGCGTATAAGAAATGGATTGCAACTGCAAAAGTGAAGTTTTATCCGACGGGACAAGCGACTCTGTTTTTTAACCAGAGCGGATCCTACATTCGCATAAATGGCGTTATTGAGTCAGAAAGAAGCTCTGCAACGATTAAAAAAATGAGTATTGTTCTCACGCGTAAACGTGATGATCGCAAGCTCAACCTTGTTTGGTCATATCTTATTTCCCCGGTTAACGCGAATATGCTCGGAAACTATGTTCAAACAACAGAAGCCGCACATCCTTTTCGCGTTGAAGTAGACAGTGTTGCCTGTGCGTTTGTTGAATATAGTGACCCTTCGGATTCGTCAGGAATCAAAATTAGGAAAAACTGTACCGATCTGATTCCGTTGATGACACAGATTTCGCAAAACCATTCTTATGATGAAGCTATATCAACACTCTGCAAGTCCCCTGAATACTTAGCTGCTAAAAGCAGCCTTTTGAATGATTTCTTCTGGGAAATCGGGAAATACTCCGTTGATGTTTTAGTAGAGTATGGCAAGCAGAAAGCAAAGACTTTTTCTTATGAATTCACCATAACCGAGCAGAATTCTATGGACTTACGTAACAATATTGATGAATCACTGATCACAAAGCTAAAAGAACACTATCGAGTGCCTTGGGCATTTAAGTCCCCGCTG
>CAMKAP010000109.1 GCA_946410505.1 uncultured Clostridia bacterium | reverse complement strand
AGCCCGCGCTTCCGGCGGAACAAGAGGTATATAAAGAACTCCAACAAGTTGTCGTTCTTTATATTTTATGCCTTATGCCGTTTTTCTCGCCCCCTTGCGGGGCAACCGAAAAACATGGCTACGTCCCGCCGCAGCGACGTTTCTCAAAAAGATGCTTTCAAAATGATAGCATGTTTCTGATTTTTCGCCCGGAGTGCTTTCAAAATGAAAGCAGGTTCTCTCGTTTTGCCAATCAAACCCAACGGATGATCATGCCGCGGTCAGAATCTTTTCGCGGCGCGTTGCAGGAAAGAGCGCGAGACTTTTCGGTCTGCAGCGGCGCTTCCCATTCGTACCAAAACGGAACTGTCAGCTTTTTCGGGAGCGTGTCATTTCCCAATGCCTGGATTTCTTTGATCGCGCGTTTTGCGAAGGGCTGGCTCTTGATAAAATCTCCGTCTGCCAGCTTTGCGATCTCGGTCTCATTTTTCAAAAAGTCAAAACGGATCTCGCCCCATTCGCCGTCGTAGTCTGCTCCATACAAGTAGACTGCGGCGGCGATTTTTTTGTTTTTCTTCTCCTGCGAAACCAGCCGCAATTGCAAAACATGAAAGAACTCATGCCGGGCCAAATGCTTCATCATCTTTTCCAGCGCCCGTTGATACGCGCGCTCTGCGCCGCTGGCTCCGCTGCCTTCGAACAGCACGGCGAGATCTTCAAAGCCGACACGCTTTTTCCAATCGCTGACGCGCCCGCAGGTCATGCAGATCGCGTTGCGTTTTTCCAGCAGCGTCTGTTCCCGGAAGCTGAGTTTTTCAAAAGCCTCCTGCACCCACTCGGTTTGAACCCAGCCCCAGAGGACAGATGCGTAGTCCCAATGATCGTCGTGGCTGACGTCGGGATCGCGTTCATGGAGATTTCCATCGGCGTCTCTTTCGGTGCGAGGATAGAAATCTTCTCTGCTGCGATTCTTGATCGCCGTGGCCAGGTGCACCTCCGCAGTTTGCTCACTGCAATGCTCGGCCTCGGCAAAGGCCTTGATGGTCTCTCGTATATTCTCCTGATTCTCACGATAAAGCCTTCCGGCTTTTCGGACCGACTTGTATTCATCGAGACTTGTAAAGGAGCCGCCTTCTTCGTTCATTCGCTGCGCTATTATCGCGTTCTCGATGTCATGGTGCGCGAAGGTCAAGAAGCTTGCGCCACCATTGGGATCGTAACTCTGCAAAACCTCCAGCATAGCTCGCACGCAGGCCAGCTTGTAATCGAACAGACGGTCCGGCTCAGTATTCCGAAATCCCTCTCGCAAGAGGAAACTGCGAATGCGCCGGTTGAGCCGTTCTTCATACGCGTGGAGGAAGAATGGAAAGCCATTTTCATCACCACGGACGGCCATCACGATGTAATCGTTGAGAGTTTCCACCTTCGGCGGATCGGGAGAAAGCTGAAATGCCCGTTCCGCCTCCAGAATGGTGAGACCGCGCAGTTCTTCAATGCAAAAAGGATATTTCTTAACATAGATCACCACGGTCTCACCTCCAATCGTTTCTATCTCGTGGCTTCTGTTAAAAGAGCCTCCTGCTCCATTTCGTCCGCATAGCTGCCGTTGGCATAGGCGGCGTCGGAGATCGCACGCTCCATCTTGTTCCTGGCGAGGCGCTTCATTTTCTCCGCCGTCGCTTCATCCAGCGTTCCTCGCCGCAGATAAACCTGGATCGTGTTCATACGCCGGTTGTAGATCACCTTCACCGGATGATCGTCTGCCAACTCCCGTTTCTCCCGTCCCTGCAGATTCCCAAGCTGCCGACAGGTGCGCCCCTTCGGATCGCCGGGTGCAAAGCCGCCGCAGTATTTCGTGTGCCGGGCGTCGGTGGTCAGAAACCATCTTCCGCAGATCGGGCACTTCCGTGGGGCATGGCCGAAACAAAGCCCCTCGAAGAGATCGGCTCGGAGCATCCCCACAAAGGAGACGTAGTGAATCCGCTTCACAATCTGTGGATCGTCCTTGCCCGGCAGGATCGTGCTCAGATACTGCACGGACAGATTGACCAGCGACATCCAGGCCGGATCAGTAAGGGAGAACTCCGGGGACTCCGGGAAAAACTCGCCGAATACCGTGGCATAGTCCTCCGGCGCACGGTCGCTTTCATGCAGGGCCTGAGCGAAGGGCAGCAGACCCTCTTTGAACATGACAAGAGAATCCGGCAACTGCGCGCAGATCGTAATTACCTTCAAGAGCGCAATTCCGCTTTTGAGCTGATCGTTCATGGCAGCTGGCAGATTCATGGCAGCGAGCTTTGCATAGGCCACTGTTTTTTTCATGTTTTCCTCGGTGAAGTTTTCCGGGATGCGCTTGAGGTAATACGAGTAATCCAGCAGTGGGAACGCGTTCTCTTTCTGCATCAACTCCAACATTTGCAGGATGCTGTCCCCACACGGCGCGAGGATCTCCGGTTTTAGCCGGAGCTTGTTCACAGCCTCGACCGCTGCCAGCAAGGGCAGGTAGATCTGCTTCAGCTTTTCGATCACATCGTCCGGAATGTTCAACGCCGCGCAGCCGATGGAGCCGGAGGGCAGCGTGATGCCTTGATAGGAGACCTCATCCCGCGAAAAATCCAGCGTCAGCATAGCTGGCTCGGCAATGTTCATAGCAATCACCCCTTCACATTTTTGCCTGATTGTAACATAAAAGGTGTCCAAAAAACGGGACATGGAATTTTCTGGAAGCAACTTTTATGCAAAAAACTGCGGGCTCGAATCTTCTGCATGAAAGGTTCAAGCCCGCTTTTTTTATTTCTGTTTTTCTATGCGAGATCGCCATATCCTGGCGAATACTTCTTCGGCGGTCAATCGCTCCTGCGTCGCGGCTGCCGCCTCGTCCGCTTCATCCAGCGCCTGCTCGATCTGTTCGTCTTCGTCCATAGCTGACCTCAATTCTTTAGCGCCGTGAGCGGCACGACATAGACCCCGTCCGGCCGTTGATAAGCCGCATTGGACAGCCCGCAGAGGACGATCAAAGCGGAGGGGGTCTTCCCGCCGTCCTTGGCGATCTCATCCCGGATGTGGATCAGGTTCTCCGCGGCTTCTTCGATCTTGTTTGCGCCGAGCTTGATCTCGATGCCGCACCAGTTGCCATCCGGCAGCTCGATTACGGCGTCGATCTCATTGCCCGCATAGTCCTGATAATGATAGAGCTGTGCGCCGAAGGATTCCGCATAGATCTTCAGATCACGTTCGCATAAGGCCTCAAAAAGGAAACCGAAGGTCTCCAAATCGCCGATCAGCTTCTCCGGCGTTGCCCGCAGCAGCGCGCAGGCCAGGGAAGGATCGCAGAAGTGCCGCTTCTCCGCCTGCTTGACCCGGACAGAGGAACGCAGCTTGGCAGAGAACGGCGGCTGATTATCCGTGAGAAACAGACGGTTAAAGATATCCAGATAAGTCGCCACCGTCTCCACGTCGATATCCTCGTCGTCGATCTCCTTGATGTCGTTTTTCAGCGTCCGGTTGGTGGCGGTCGTGCTCTCGTTGCGCGCGAGAGATCGCAGCAGCAGACGGACCTTCCGGCTGTCGCGCCGGGTCTCATCAACGCGGTTCACATCGTCGTCGATCACCGCATCCAAGTATTCACCGGGCAGCAGCGAAATATCCGCATCAGCGATATCCAGGTTACCTGGCCAGCCGCCGCGCACGGTCAGACGGGCAAGCGTGCGAAGATCGACCTCTCCCGTGATGGCCGGCGTCAGCTTCCCTTCGCAGAGCTCCTGCAGGCTGACCTTGCCGCTGGAATCCCCGGATTCATATACAGACATGGGACGCATCCGCAGCTTACCGATCCGCCCGGCTCCGCTGTGGAGCACGCCTTTGCGCTTCGGCGTGGCAGAGCCGGTCAGAATAAACTGCCCCTTTTGACCTCGCTGATCCACGGTATAGCGCACAGCGTCCCAAAGCGGGGGAACCTCCTGCCACTCATCGATCAGGCGCGGTGTCTCTCCCTCCAGCACCAGGGCGGGGGACATTTCCGCCAGCGCCCGGTTCTGAAAGTTGTTGTCCGGGTTACCGACCAAAAACTCGCTGTTGCTGTGATAGGAAGACGTCCAGGTCTTCCCGCACCACTTCGGCCCCTCGATACAGACCGCGCCCATTGTCGCCAGATACCGTTCCACCGCAGCGTCAATAATACGGGGAATGTATTTTTCCTTATCCATGATCTTAGCCATGTGTATCACCTCTTACGCTGAAAGCATACCACAATCCGATAGATTTTACAACTCCAATCCGATTGATTTTATAAATTCATTCCGACAAATTTTAAAAACTCAATCCGACAGATTTCTCGTTATTCCCCGGATTCAAAAAAGTGCAGCGACTGAAATCATCCGTACATCCGTACTTCCGTCCCGCTGTCATGTTTTTTGAAATCGGCCTGTCATGCCATTAGCCTGTTTTTTCGCTTTTTCCTCATAACATCCATGGAGGGACAAACAATTCGTCCCTACTATCAATCATTAGGAGGATTGCATATGACAATCTACGAAAAAGCGAAAAGCCTCGTCACAGCCCGCGAGGCGGCAGAACACTATGGGCTGATCGTAAACAGTCGCGGGATGGCGGTGTGTCCGTTCCACGACGACCACACTCCCAGCATGAAGCTGGACGAGCGTTTCCACTGCTTCGGCTGCGGAGAGGACGGGGACGTGATCGACTTCACGGCGAAGTACTTCAACCTGACGCTGCGAGAAGCGGCACAGAAGCTGATCAGAGACTTCGGTAACGGAGAGTTCAATCCCGACGAGCCTTCCTCGCCCAAGCCGCCCGATCCGGCCAAACGCTGCCATGATGTGCTGCTGGCGCTGGAGGTCCGGCTTCATCGTCAGAAGTGGGACACCGCACCGAAGACTATGGACGATCCCATCACAACGGAATATGCACAGAACTGCCAAATGTACGATTTCATCGTATGTTTGGCAGATTTGCTTTCCGGGGGCACAACACAGCAGAAAGAGGACGAAATCGCCTATCTGACCGAAGGCGGCGTGCTGGATCGCTATAAAGCGCTGCTGCAAAAGGAGGTGATCGAATATGCCGACATCTTCTGAAAGCCCGGCCTGGCTGGACGGCGATAAGGTCGACGAAGTGCTGTTCTGTGAGGAGCTTCGCACGGAGCACCCGATGATCTGTATCCATGAAGTCTTCTTTACCGTGGACGGCAAGGCGACAGACGAGGGCTGGATCAAGAACGCCATCTTTGAAAAGCTCAAGCCCTATGTCCGGAGCGGCCTCTCCCGTAAGATCACATCCCTGCTTGACACACTGCGGGCCTGCTGCTATTCGTCGCCCCTGCCGATCTACCATGACCGCATCCATGTGGCCAACGGCACGCTGTTCCTGGACGGCCGCTTTGAGACGAGCAAGGATTTTTGCCTGAATCGCCTGCCGGTGCGCTACGATCCGGACGCCCCGTTCCCGCAAAAATGGCTCTCCTTCCTCAACGATCTGCTGATCCCGGAGGACATTCTGACCCTGCAGGAGTTCATGGGCTACTGCCTGATCCCCAGCACGAAGGCACAGAAGATGCTGATGCTGGTGGGCAAGGGCGGGGAGGGCAAGTCCCGCGTGGGGATCGTGCTCTCGGCGCTGCTGGGAACAAACATGTATAACGGCAGCATCGCCAAGGTAGAGACAAGCCCCTTTGCCCGTGCGGATCTGGAATACGGCCTGCTGTTGGTGGATGACGATATGAAAATGGAGGCTCTGCCCCAGACCAATATCATCAAGTCCCTGGTCACGGCGGAAATGCCGATGGACTTGGAGAAAAAGGGCAAGCAGAGCTACCAGGGCACCATGTATGTACGGCTCCTCGGCTTCGGCAACGGGACACTGAAATCCCTGTACGACCGCAGTGTAGGCTTCTTCCGCAGGCAGATCATCCTGACGGTGAAAGATCGCCCGAAAGATCGTGTAGACGATCCGTTCCTCTCCGAGAAGCTGTGCGGCGAGATCGAGGGCATTTTGCTCTGGGCGCTGGAGGGGCTGCATCGCCTGCAGGCCAACGACTACAGGTTCACGATCAGCGCGCGCAGCCGGGAGAACATGCAGGAGAGCATGACCGAGAGCAACAACGTGATCGAATTCCTGAAATCCGAGGGCTACATCGGCTTTAAGGCGGACTTCGACATCAGCTCCCAACGGCTCTATGAACTGTACGAGCTCTGGTGCGAGGACAACGCCGACAAGCCGCTGACCACACGCAGCTTTTGCCTGCAGATGGCGGCGCTGGCTCCGGAATACAACCTGGAGCCGACGAACAAGGTCAATGCCCATGGCCGTCAGGTTCGGGGCTACATCGGGATTTATTCCCTGCTATAACGGGGTCCCCATCGAAGCCCAACGGAGTGGGTTCGACGGGGAAAGGAAGAGGGAGACAGCGGATATGCAGTTTTCGGGGCCCTTTCGTAAACCCCGGAAACGGAATGGAGCTGGCTTCCTCTGACGCGAGGGACGGTAGTACGGATGTACAGATGATTTCAGTCGCTGCACTTTTTCAATTCCATAGGAAGCGTGTTTTGGCAGCCCGGAGAGGGCTGTTTTCTTTTTCGGATAAAACTTGCCGGAAGGATCGCAAAGCTTTCCCGAAACGCGCTTCTCGAATGGGCGAACCAGCTTTACGGCTTCGCGGGCTTCTTTCCAGCTCCGCGAAAGATACCTCAAATCCGGAAAGTCGAACAGGCCGCTTATGACCTGAGCATCATAACACTTCTATAAAAATGAATGGAGGACAAACATGAATAATACAAGAAATGAGATCAAGGC
>CAMKAP010000108.1 GCA_946410505.1 uncultured Clostridia bacterium | reverse complement strand
ACGACCTGACCCAGATGACCTTCGGCTTCAGCCGTGACGACGCCGGCAAGTTCCTGGGCGCCTACTACGACAAGAAGATTTACGAGAGCGATCCCTTCGCCCGCATCGACCAGATCGGCGTCGGCAAGCTGGTGGCCATGGCTGCCAAACTCGGCCGCTCCGTCCGTCCCGATCTGCATCTGGGTGTCTGCGGCGAGCACGGCGGCGATCCCAGCTCTGTGGAGTTCTTCCACAAGGTCGGCCTGGACTACGTGTCCTGCAGCCCCTTCCGCGTTCCCATCGCCCGTCTGGCCGCCGCCCAGGCCGCCATCAAGGACGCCGAGTAATTTCGCGTTTCTAAAACAGCAGCGCCGCAGCGAAAGCTGCGGCGCTGTTTTGCATTCATTCCTTTACGTAGTAGGTGATGGGGTAGAGCTTGTTCCCAAACTGAAAATCCATGTCGTTGTAGCGCTCATAGCGCACGACGGAGGGCCAGTTGGAAAAGGCGATGCGGATCATGCGGTTGCGGCCGGTTGCGCGCCAGCCCTCGCCTGTGGACTCCCTGTCGCCATACAGCACCATGCGGACCTCGGGACGCTCCTCCTGCCAGTATTCGAAAAGCTCCGGATCCAGACCTGTGTACTTGACCATCAGAAATTCCAACTCCGGCATCTTGTCCAGAAAGTCGAGCGAGTCCAGGTTCCTGCAGTAGCAGAGGTTCAGGTCCTTGAGCTTGGTCAGTTCATTGAGAAAACTGAAATCCTCCAGGTTGTAGTTCATAAAGAGCTCAAGAAAGATGAGCTCATGGAGATTTGCCAGGGGGCTTGCATCGGTGATCCGGTCGTCGGCCAGGATCAGGACCTGCAGATCGGTCATCTTTCCGATGAGCTCCAGAGAAGCGTCCGTCAGTGTGTTGTGCCCCAGATCCAGGGCCTTGAGACGGGTGCAGTATTTCAAAATGGGATAATAGAAGGCGTCCCCGTAGGGAACATAGCCGACCGGCTGGAGCGAGGAGTAGACCGGAATATCCGTCCGCACCCGGAAGCCGTGAAAATTCAGCACGCAGAGCCAGAACACGTCGGGCCGGATCGCAGAAAAGCGGTCCAGATCCTCAATGCTCGGTCTGGCCTCCAGCAGGTCTACCTCTTCCAGAGCAGGCAGATAACGCAGAGCCTCTTCCAGCCCGGTCATGTCGGTGACAGTGAGCTGCGTGGTGTCGCTCGGATAGCGGACGCCCTGAAACTCGTATTCCCAGCGCACCTCGCAGTCCGGCAGCTTCTCGTGCAACTGAAGCAGAGCCTCGTATTCGCGGCTTTGCGTGGCGTCGATCACCTGCAGGGAGGGGAGCTGCGCCAGCGCCAGAATTTCCTCCGCGCTCTCCGCCGTGACCGTCCACACTGTCGGCATCGGTGTAGGCGCGGGCGTCGGTTCCGGGCTGGGTGGGGTGCTCACAGAGGCAAAGGGGGTCGGCGCTGTGCTCTCCTGGGCGCCGCAGCCGCAGAACGCAAGCAGCAGCAGGCAGGAGAGGAGCAGAAGCATTCGTTTCATGTGGCGCCTCCTTAGTAGTTGAAGAGCAGACCGGCCCGAAGCTGACCGTCTTCCTCGAACAGCACAAGGCGCTGGCAATACTCCGCTGTCACGGGGTCCGAGTAGGCTTTCGTCTCGGTGACATAGGCCAGATCCAGCAGCCAGCGGTTTTCCCCCAGGTCGACACAGTGCCGTATATCGGTGGACAGGAGCTTGCAGTAGCTGGTGACAGACCACCAGCCCTCACCCACAGCCTTGGAGAGGCGGAGATCCAGCGGGGAGTTTTTCAAAATCATTTCGCGCAGAACATCATAGTCAGAGACGGAGACGGTGAAGCGCACATAGGTCGGAACAAAGATCTCCGCAAAGTCCTTCATCCGCGCCTTCTGCTGTGCGTTGCAGTTATCCAGATAGCGGTCCTCCTCCAGATCCTCCGGCGCGATCCGCTGCCCGTGGCGATCGAAGGCCTCCAGCTCTCCGTCACCGATCAGCGGGCCGGTCTCATAGGCGACCATGGTGGGAAGATCGTCCAGCAGCTCGTAGCATTCCTGCAGCGCGGAATATTGCAGACCGCTTTTCACCACATGCGCTTTGCCCAGCGTCTGTGCCCCGTAGCGGACGCGATACTCCTCCGGAACCGTGATGGACAGCGTGTGAAACCAAGGCGTAAAGTCAAATTCCTCTTCCGCCGGGTGCCAGCGGACAAAACCGTAACGGCCGGGCGCCCCCGGGCGAAGGGTGATACGGCCGCACTCGCCGCCTTCGACGAGGATGCGGTAGACCTTCTGCTCGTCGCTGCCCTGGGAGACGTCCTCTTTCAACCTGGCATTCTCCAACAGCCCGGACAGCCAGGCCAGCGCCTCCTCTTCGCTCTCCAGCGAGCGGTCCAGCGGCTGGAGCGCCGCGCGGCAGGCGTCGCCGGGGCCGTCCTCTGCGAGGGAGCGCTGGTATTCTTCTATGGCCCGGATCGGCCGGGAGAGCTCATACTGCTGCAGAAAGTCCCGGAACACCAGCAGCGCGCCGCCCAGCAGCAGGAGGAGGACCAGAGCATAAATCAACAGGCCCCGGACAAAGGGTGAGAGCCTTTTTTGCTCAGTCATCCAGGCTCACCCCCTCTTTGAGGACGAGGAAGCTGGTCGGGATCCGGCGGATGCCGACCAGAGTGGCGGCGTTGTTCACATATCCGTCCTGGTACCACATCAGGCTGGAGCTGCCCCCGTCCAGATTCGTGGCATTGACGGCACCGAATTTCAGCATCAGCTCGGCCTCGTCAGCATAGGTGGCGCCGAGGCTGTTGGGCTGACGGCCGGCGATGACCAGCATGAGGATCGCGCCGTCCGACCGCTGACCGATGGCGGTGCGGGGGTTGACGCCGCTGTGCAGGCTCTCGGGATCGGCGGCCGTGCCGTTGGAGATCAGAACCGGGCCGTAGCCGGTTCCGTACTGGATCCCCAGTTCCTCCAGCTTATCGGCGCCCACGACGCCCACATGGAGGATGCTTTCCCGGTCCAGCCCGGCGAAGCCGTAGCCGGTCCCCTGGCCCCTCAGATAGATTTTGCCCTTGAATACGATGGTGCGCTCCGGCGTGCTGCCGTCGCCCAGACCGCCCGGATCTTCAAAGCCGCCGCCGTTGATGCCGGCGACCGCGTCAAAGTGCTTGACAAGCTCCTCCAGCGTATAGCCCCGCTGGTGAAAGCTCTCCGGAATGCATCCCATGATCACGCGGGAGGGGTCGAGCACGATCAGCATGTGCCCGATGAAGCTCTCCCCGGCTACGGGAACGTGGATCAGGCCGTCGCCGTCCTCGTCCACATAACCCCAGGCGTCGGGCTCAGCGCTCTTTTCCGGCTCCCGGCGCACGGAAATCAGCGAGGGGTCGGTGCTCTCAATATCCTGCTCCGCCTGTCGCTGGACGATGGCGTCGATTTCCTCCTGACTCATGTAGAGCCGGGGCAAGAAGCCGATGGCGCTGGTCTCCCGGGTGGAGAGGACGAACAGATCTCTCGCCGTGGGGGACGGTCCTTTGCAGAGCAGCGCCATCACGCCGTAAAGAAAAGCGGCGAGAAGCAGCAGAGTGACGAGCAGGATCAAAAAGAAACGCCCCAGAAAACGAAGGAGCGGGTGCAAGGTTTTTGACATGTTTTTCTCCTGAAACGGCGCAGGGAATTCCCTGCGCCGAAGTGTGACAATTATGAGAAGGAAGTATCTCAGAGATTCTAGGGCTCCGTCTCAGTGTCGGAGGCGGAAGCGCCGCTGAGCTGCTCGTAGACCTGAAGGAAGCTAAGACTGCGGTAGGGCGTGACCCAAATGGAGAGGAGCCAGCCGAGCACAGGCACCAGGCACAGCAGCCACCAGCCGATAAAGCTCAGATCCAGCACAAAGAGCTGGGCTTTCCAACCCTTTGTCAGACGCTTGGACTCGCGGATGCAGTCCATGATGCCGTATTCCGGGTGCGTAATGAGCAGGTAATTGGCCATGCTGTAGCGGTAGGCGGCAACGATGCCGGGGATGATAAACAGCAGGGACCAAAGGAAGATGAAGAAGCCGCAGACCAGGTCCAGCACCAGCACCTTCCACCAGTAATTGAAGCCGTCCAGCAGATTGCCCAGGTCGGGCTCGGTCCCCCGCAGGGAGTTGAGCAGAAAAATGAGAAAGCCCAGCCCGACGATGATGGTCACTGCCTCAAGCAACAGGTTCACCAGTTGGGCACCGCTGCTGGGTGTGTGGGAGATGATGATATTGAGAGCGGCTTCCGCGTCTCCGTTCTGCATGTACTGCAGATAGCGCATTGCTTCGTCCCCGGAGATGCCCACCAGGCGGCCGGAGAGATAAGAGACCAGAACACCCAGCGCCATTACGATCAGGCTCGCAGTGAGCACCTTGGGGTTGGAGTTGCGAATGACCTCTTTGGCACGGGCCTTGAGAAGGGATCGATCGAGATTCATGGCAGGTTCCTTTCTATGATAACATGCATTTGAAAAGTCGAATCACGTGGTCTCTCCCAACCAGCGGCGGAGAACGGGAACGGGCGAATACCCTGCGCTGTCAGGCAGAGCGCGGCGGAAGAGATACGTGGATACCCCGATATAATAGCATTCACAGCCGGGCTTGTAAAGAAAAACCACCAAAAAGCGGCGGAAAACTCTTGACAAGGCGGAAAACCAGTGCTATTATAATCAAGCGTTCCAGAGATGCGCGAGTGGTGGAATTGGCAGACTCGCTAGATTCAGGTTCTAGTGCTCACTCCGGGCGTGCGGGTTCAAGTCCCGCCTCGCGCACCAAAGAAGTTCCGAAGCAGTCTCAGTTTTGAGCTGTCTCGGAACTTTTTCTTTTTGCGTTCAATATCACCCGATATCATCTGTCCGCTGCATCTTGAATTCATCTTGAACGCGCATCGAAAGAATATAATAATCTTTCAATTCTGCCGCGGCGGTCACTCTTCCTTTTTGCAGGAGGCTTCGACCACTCCTGTAACGCCATGTGGAACTCTGATTATAATTCTCTCGCCTGGACAGAGTTGAATCGTCCCGGTGACTCTGGCGACCTCGTGATTCGTTCTTGGAACAGCTTTGTAAAGCCAGCCATCTTTTACCTTTTCCACTCCAGACTTTTCCTTCAATTTCTTTTCGACGGAAATGGATTTAAGGATCGTGTACAAGCGAAATTGCGCTTCCGATGTTGTGTGAGACTCGTAACTCGTATATGTGGAGCTTTTCAGCAGTACACCACACAAGAAACTAAAAGTGTCTGGGTCGTCTTTTAAACCTGCAACTGTGTTGAGCATGTGTTGATAATTGGTACGAAGGATTGTGATCGGGATAGCCTCAGATTTCGAAGGGCGCCCCTTTGCTACCGTTTGTCCGGAAAAACCAGCCCGTACAAGTAAATTGTTTACTTCCTCTGCGATTGCAGCGTTCACCAAGCCCCTTGGTAAAATCCATTCTTCATCGACTCTGTCCCGGCCTCGCTCTTTGACAAATGAATTGTATACTTTCCTTAAGTATAACGCCGCATCTGGAATTATCGGTCTGGAGAAATCATGTTTGGATATTGCGGTGTAGTCTCTGCGGATATGTGCGACAACATAATCCCGAAAACCTTTCACGAAATCGAGATCATTCCACTTCATATCACGGATATCCTGAAGCGAGAATCCAGATGCAAGCAGAACAATAACACAGTAGAGAGCGGAGATTTTGTTGTTTATAAGCTCAAACATCTTTGTAAAAACAGCGAAACCGAGTTCCTGCTGCGAAAATGCGGCTTTGCGGATAGCATTCGTGGATGTTTCCTTGTTATCGCTCGTGATAATAGGGTTTTTGCCCGCACATTTTCCGGTCGCAATCAAAAACTCAAAAAAATGCGAACAAAGCTCGCGATTTGCAGCTGTCACATTGTTATTATCAAAAAAAGAAGACACTTCACGGGGTTTGAGCTTACAGATAGGGATGCAGGGCAAAACGGCGAGCGTTTTTGAAATCTTGTTCTGTCGAGCATCATTGTTTTCCAGAGATGACTCCGAATAATACAACCTCAAAAACTCGCTGCTGTATTGAACCGCTGCAGATTGCGGAGTGACATGATCCGGCAACATCATTTTCTTAGTGGCGTCCTTGAGCTGGCAATTGTTATCTTTGCGTAGAGTGTTGATTTGCCGCATCAAGATATACGCAATCTTGCCTTCATCGGCGGAATTGCATTCGTACTTGATAGAGGCGTAGATGTCTTTGTTCTTATATACTTTGCCATCCTTGTCCTTTTGCGCCTTCTTCGCTTCGGAAAGCATTACACGAGATGACGCCGGATCCAAAATGCTGATGGTTCCTGTATACAAGGGTTTGCGTTTCTTTCTTTCGTGCTCTTCTACCCAGGTATCTGCAGTACGCTTAATCGAAATCTTATAACCTACATTATCACGGTATGCTGCTCCTTTGATCGACACAATACCAAACTTATCTCGTGTAATTTGAAGTTCCTCGGTATCGTCCAAACCTCTGGCTATAAGATTGTTTTTTTCACTCATATTTCTGCTCCTCCTCTTCAATGATGGATTTGGCTGTGTTGCCGATAACGGATCGTGCTTTTCCCTCCCAGCTCTTGGGCGTACTGATCGCAGACAAATTCTGCTCATGCTGTTCTGCCAATAGAATACTGATTTTTTCTCCGGCCTCGGAGGCTTCGACATTAAGGGTGATCACAAGGTCGTCATCTGATTCGTTCTGAATGATGTATTCTGAAAATTCAAGCAATTCGAGCCGCTCGCCAGCTTGCATACAATAAGGTGTATAACTCGGATTGCGCGTATACCGTTCGCTGTAAACATACCGCTCCATTTTAGCTGCAATTTTCGCCTGTGCTTCAGGTGAGTTAAGATCAACATTTGCG
>CAMKAP010000107.1 GCA_946410505.1 uncultured Clostridia bacterium | reverse complement strand
AACTCCATCAGAACGTCGGTCATCTCGTTGCCGCGCTCGCCGCAGCCGATGTAGATGACGATGTCCACGTCCGACCATTTGGCCAGCTGGTGCTGCACAACCGTCTTGCCGGAGCCGAAGGGACCGGGGACGGCGGCTGTGCCGCCCTTGGCGATGGGGAACATGGTGTCGATGATACGCTGGCCGGAGTTCATGGGGCGGGCCGGCACATATTTTCTCTCATAGGGTCTCGCGATACGGACAGGCCAGCGCTGCATCATGGTCAGTTCATGGTCTTTGCCCTTCTCGTCACGCACGACGGCGATCACATCGGTGACCACATGTTCGCCGCTCTCCACACGGATGACCTCGCCGGAAACGCCGCGGGGTACCATGATCTTGTGGAGAATGGCGCTGGTCTCCTGCACGGTGCCGAGCACGTCGCCCGCGATGACCTTATCGCCGGGCCTGGCAACAGGCACGAAGTCCCATTTCTTCTCCCGGTTCAGGGCGGGCACATCGGTGCCGCGGGTGATGGAGTCGCCGGTGAGGACGCGCATCTCGGGCAGCGGGCGCTGGATGCCATCATAGATATTGTCCAGCATGCCGGGTCCGAGCTCAACGGACATCGGCATACCGGTGGTAACGACCTCGGCGCCTGGTCCAAGGCCGGAGGTCTCCTCATAGACCTGGATGGAGGCGCGGTCGCCGGTCATATTCAGGATCTCGCCGATCAGGCGCTGAGAGCCCACACGCACCACGTCGGAGACGTTGGCGTCTGCCAGGCCCTCGGCCACGACAAGCGGTCCGGATACTTTGGTAATTCTTCCGCTCATTTACACTCTTCCTTTCCTTTTTGGCTCCTCTCATGCGAAGGAGCTGTCAGCAAAGCTGACTGAGGGGTGCTCAGTCGCCCAGGATATTGGTGCCGACGGCCCGCTCCACAGCGGCTTTCAGCGCCGACTGGCCAAGGCCGATGGAGCCCTCCCGGCCCGGGATCAGGATAATGGCCGGGGTGGGACTGTCCTTATACTTGTCGATCTCCGCCGAAAGCTGCTGGGCCAGGCCCTCCTCAATGTAGATGATGGCATAGTCCTCGCTCTCGCGGGTGAGGCGGCGCAGCGCATCCCGCGCCTCGTGGGCGCTAGACGCAGGGCAGGTCTCCAGCCCCAGGGCCTTAAAGCCCATCACGGTCTCCCGCGCTCCGATTACTGCAATCTTAAGCATACAGATCACGCAGCCTTTCCCGGATCACCTTGGGGGCAATGCCCGCAAGCCTCCCCGTCAGGATCATGCGCACCGCGGTGATTTCGTTCTCCACGGCCGCGAGATAGGCGATCACCGGCTCCTCGCCGTAACCCACGAGCTTGGCTTCTCTGACGTAGGAATTCACCGCGTTGTCACAGGCCAGCTCAAAAGCGGTCATCGGTCCGCCTGCCGCTGCCGCGGCGCCCAATGCGGCAGCCTCGGCCAGACGGCTGCTCTGAAACAGAGCTGCGATACCCTCACCGTTTGCCGCAGCGGCAAGACGTTCGGGTGCCACCGTGCCGCCGGGGACAAGCGCTTCCTGCAGATAGCCGCTGTCCTTGCCCATGCGCAGGGTGCGCACGGCGGAGCGCAGATTGGTGCTGTCAGCCAGGATCGCGGTATAGCCCCTGAGGAATTTGCTGTCGAGCTTCTCGCTCAGTACGCAAAGCTCGGAAAAATATGCCTTGTCCAGATAAAAATCCGCAAGCTGCGGATTGGCGGTGCGTGCCAGGATGCTCCCGGCCTCGCGGACCGCCCGGCCCATGGCCTCGGGCAGATCCCGGTAGTTATCCTCATGGACGGCGTTTATCAGAAGCTCGGGGGGTACCCGTCCGGAGTCGGAGAGCAGGGCGCTCTCATGCAGGCCCTGCGCATCGGCCTTGAGGATCACCTTTGCGTTGTGATAATCATATTTGATGCGGAAATAGTCCACCAGCGCCCGGTCGGGCACCATGGTCTCCAGCTCTTTCCAGGCCGCCGTGCGGCGCTGCGCCAGAAGCTGTTCGATCTCTCCCGCCTTCTTCTGGGACATATCCTCATACCCGCAGTCGGTCAGGAGCTTGGCACACTCCTCATAGGAAGCCGCATCCAGCATGCGCTCGGCTTTTTCCCGGGTCAGCATGCCGGGCTCTCTGGCCCGCAGCATGGCGGAGAGGAAGAGATACTCTTCTTTTTTCTTTGCCAAATTCGTTTCCCTCCTTTGACTGAGGGCTTATGCGAAGAGGATGCCCGCGATCTCGTTGGAGAGCTCGCTCTTTGAAAGCTCCACCAGGAGCTCCGCAGTGCAGTTGGCCTCCACATTGCCGCGGCGCAGGATCAAGCCGCCGGCAAAATCGCGGGTTTCGGGAGAGAGCGCCATCTTCCCCCCGCCGATCCTGGTGTTCGCAGCTTCGACGACTTTCGCGCCGATGGCGGCGCGGTCCTGGCTGTTGAGGATGATTTCCTCGTCCCGCGTGACCGAGGCTCTGGCCGCAAGCTTTGCGAGAAACGCGACATAATCCTCCTCCGGCAGGGCGCAGAGGGCCTTGAGCGCCTGATCGAAGGACTGAGCTACCAGCTCCTGCTTCACGGCCAGCATGCTCTTCCGGGCTTCCATCTGGTCGATACGCAGGCGGCTGTCCACCTCGTCCTGGCAGGCCTTCACGCCGGCGCGGATCCGCTCGGAATAGCGCTCCGCCGCCTGCTTTTCGAAGCCGTCCCTGATCTCGGCGCACTGCTGCTCGGCCTGAGCGAGGATCGCATCCACCTGCGCCTGCGCGTCAGCCTGGATATGTGCGATGATTTTTTCAGTGCCTTTCATAGCTGCTCCTATCTGCAATCAGCCGAGGGTGACAGCGGAGAGCATCATGAAGGAGGCCAGCAGAGACAGGATGGCGTAGAACTCGACGGTGATGCAGAGGATCATGCCCTTGGACCAGTCGTCGGGCTTCTTGGCCAGGATGTTCACAGAGGCAGCAGCAACCTTGCCCTGGGCAATACCGGACAGCAGACCGCCGAAAGCGATGGGCAGGCAGGCAGCGAGCACCTGCAGGCCCTGGGCCACGCTCACGCCCGCGGCGCCGACAGCGGCCAGCTTGCTGTAAGCGAGGAACCAGATGACGAAGCCGTACAGGCCCTGGGTGCCGGGGATGACCTGGAGGATCATCGCCTTACCGAACTTGCCGGGATCCTCAGAAACGAGACCTGCGCCGGCCTCGCCGGCGATGCCGGTGCCCTTTGCAGAGCCGATGCCTGCCATGAATGCCGCCAGACCAGCGCCCAGCAGGCCGAGTGCGTAACCGCCGATGGTGTTCAGAAATTCCATTTTTGTTTCCTCCTAAGTGTGGTGTATGTATATTGTTTATTCTTCCGGATTGATAAACCTGGTTCGGATCGCCAGCGGGGCAAAGGGCTTGCCGCCGTCCTGATAGAACTTGCCGAAGAACTCCAGGCACTGGAGACGCAGGTCATGCACGAAACAGCCCAGCAGGTTCAGGCCGAAGTTCAGCGCGTGGCCGACCAGGAAGATCAGGATAAAGATCAGGCCGGACACAGGGGTGACGCCGTTTGCCGAGGGCATGGCCGCAATGGTGTTGAACACCTGCGCTACAACGCCGCCTGCCAGCATCAGGGCCATGATACGGGAATAGCTCAGAATATCGCCGAACCAGCCGGTGAGGGTATTGTATATGATGCCGAAGGCGGCCGTCACCTTGCCGAAGCCCTTGCTGTGGCGCCCCGCGCCGAAGAGCAGCATCACGCAGCCCACGATCAGGATCGCAAGGCCCAGGTTGTGCAGCAGGCGGGACGGGACAAAGCCCAGCATGTCCAGCGCCAGCAGCACGCCGCCGACCAGGATGACCCACAAGGGGCCTTCCTCGAAAATACCGTCCATCAGGTTTCCGTTCTTTTTCTTCTCCAGGAAGGAGACGAGCATACCGGCGTTCAGGTGGATGACGCCCAGCGCCATGGCGCCGTACAGCACCAGGGTACTGTCGCGCACCGGGCTAAAGAGCGCAGGCAGGCCCTTCCAGTCGGAGCCGAACATCCCGGCAATCACCTCGGGAGCGTTGCCGAATAGGCCGCCGGTGAGCGCGCCCATGATGAAGGTGGAGATGCCGCCGTAGAGCAGAAGCTGGCAGAAGGAGAGGCTTCCCCCTCTGGGCTTGAGCTTTTTCAGGCCGATCAGGGCCGCGACGATCATAATGAGGCCGTAGCCCATGTCCGCCATCATCAGCCCGTAAAACAGGATGAAGAACGGCGCCATCAGCGGGTTCGGGTCCACGGTGCCGTAGGCCGGGAGGCTGTACATGTTAGTGACCATGTTCAGGGCGTTCGTCACCTGATTGTTTTTGAGCTTTACGGGAACTTCCGGGTATTCCTCGACCTCCGGATCGCGGCATTCCCAGGCACAGTCGAATTCCGCAAAGAGCTTTTCCAGCTCCTCTTCCCGCTCGGCGGGCATCCAGCCCTCCAGCACCAGGGTACTCTCCGTACCGACGAGCCGCTCCTCCGCCTCCGCCATGGCGACGCGCGTCGTGAGCTTGTCATAGGCGAGCTTCAGCGCATCTCTGTTTACGCTCAGCGCCTTGATCTGATCGATCAGCGCCGCTTTTTCGGCGGCAAGCTGTTTGAGGCTTGCTTCTGCCGCGGCGGCGGCCTCCTTCGGCGTACCGCTCAATCCGCCAAGGGCGGCGGCGGTAAAGCCGAAGCCCCGAAGCGCCTCCTGCGCCGCTGCCGCCTGCTCACGAATGCACAGCAAAGCCAGATATCTGGCGCTCTTATCTTCACTGACAGGGAAGAGCTCCGCTTCGTCCGCCGCGTCCGCAAGCGCCTCCACGGCGGCATTCAGGCTGACCTTGCCCGGGATCGTCCCCAGGATCAGCTCCGTTCTTTCGGTACCGGTGCATTCCAGCGGCAGATCCAGACTCAGCCAGGGCTGCAGTGATTCCACAATCGCGCGCTGCCGACTCTCCTCCGCGCTCAGGCGGCGGACCTGCTCGTGCGTCTCAGTGATCTGAGCGGCAAGGGTCTGCGCCTCTTCAAGCCCCTCGTCTTCCAGGAAGACACTGCCGGCCAGCTCCGGTTTTGCCGAAAGCAGCCTGCTTTTGGCCGGGGCGTACTGCCCCAGCAGCTCCAGCGCATGGTCAAGGGATGCCTGCCGGGTACGCGCAGCGATCAGGCCGCTGCTCTCCGGCCGGAGGCTTTCGTTCTGCCGCAGCTCTTCCCCACTCTCGGAGATCTCCACGCAGCCGAGCTCCGTCAGCCTGCGCAGCAGCTCCTCCTTGCGGGAACGAACGGCAATCAGCCGAAGCCGTTTCATTCGTAAAATGGCCATGTCAGTTGTTCACTATCCTTTCCACAATGAGCGCCGCTGCCTGGTCGAGCTTCTCCCCGGCAGACGCGCGCAGTGCCGCCTTGCGGCCCTCCAGCGTTTCCGCCTGTGCGGCGGCGTCGTTCCGGTATTTCTCCTCCGCCTTCAGGCGCAGCTCACGCAGCTCGGCGTCTGCCTTGGCGCCGGCAGCCTCAACTGCGGCGCGGCCGGCCGCGTCCGCTTCCGCCAGCTTCTGTCTGGCTTTGGCCTCAGCCGCCTGGACGGCAGCCTTCGCTTCGCTCTCTGCGGTGGTGACACGCGCAATCGCTTCCATTGACATGGACACACCCCCTCTTCTCTCAGATTCCATCATCTTGGGTTTGACACAGATCCTAACTTGATTCGCTTGTATTTTGACTTATTTATTTTACCGCAGAAAACGTCCCGTTTCAAGGAGAATATGCGTCTGCCCACGCTCATTTTTCTCTTTTCATTCCGATTGACATTATACGCCGTTTGTTAAGAATCTGTCAATTTGTTTTTCGATGCTCGATCATATCAGTTCCGTATGCATTTCTCCCCCGCCTGGTCAAAGCCCGTGTGCCTATTGATCGCGCATAAGGCAGCAGGCCGTTAGCCCGAAAAAAGACAGTGGAAAACGAGTTTCCACTGTCTTTTTTGCTTATTTGAGATCAGAGCGCATTGGTCTTACTCACCAGAGCGGAGAGATCCACATATTCCTCGGGGGCACTCTCGACGGTTTCGTCGGTCTGCTCCTCAAAGTCGCGGTACATGGCAAGGCCGGAACCTGCCGGGATCAGCTTGCCGATGATGACATTCTCCTTCAGGCCCACCAGACGATCGACCTTGCCCTTGATGGCAGCGTCGGTGAGGACCTTGGTGGTCTCCTGGAAGGACGCGGCGGACATCCAGCTCTCTGTGGCCAGAGAGGCCTTGGTGATACCCATGAGCAGCTGGGTGCAGGTGGCGTGGCTCAGGCCCTCCTCGCCGGCGGCGATGCGCTCGTCCACGGCGCGGTTGGCGTCTTTGAACTGGGAGATGTCGATGGTGGCGCCGGAGAGCAGGTCGGTGCTGCCGGCTTCCTCCACACGGACCTTGCGCATCATCTGACGCACGATGACCTCAATGTGCTTGTCGTTGATATCAACGCCCTGCTGACGGTACACCTTCTGGACCTCGCTGGTGATATAGCTGCGAACGCCCTGGCGGCCGAACTCGTCGTCGTTGATGCCGCGAATGCGCAGCACGTCGTGCGGGTTGAGCGCGCCGGAGGTCAGCTCCTGGCCGCGGTCCACATGGTCGCCAGTGTGCACCAGGATGCCGGCGGAGTGCGGCACAGTGTAGACATTGGTGCTGCCCTCGGCCTCGTTGGTGACCGTGATGGAGTACATGACGCCCTTCTTGGCCTCTTCGATGGAGACGGTACCCGAGGTCTCGGACAGGATCGCCATTTTCTTGGGCTTGCGGGCCTCGAACAGCTCTTCGACACGGGGCAGACCCTGGGTGATATCGTCGCCCGCGACGCCGCCGGTGTGGAAGGTACGCATCGTCAGCTGCGTACCGGGCTCGCCGATGGACTGAGCCGCGATGATACCG
>CAMKAP010000106.1 GCA_946410505.1 uncultured Clostridia bacterium | reverse complement strand
AGAGGACCGGGCGCTCAAAGCCGTCGGTCTTGTTGTGCTTGGGCAGCATGACCAGACCGTTGATCTGGTTGGTGCCGCCGGCGGCGAGGATGTCCTTGTAGGTGATGACCTTGACAACGCCGGGCATCTTCTCGGCCTCGGAGGTGTCGATGGACTTGATGTTGGCGTGGGAGACCTTTGCCTGGGTCAGAGCCAGACGCAGGCAGCCGGGCATCTTCAGCGCGTCGTCAGCGCCGAAGTCCCAGGTGCCGGTGACCTTCTGGGCAGCGGAAGGACGAATGTATTTCGTGCCCTTGATGCTGTCTCCGGTGGGCTTGAAGACGAGATCCTCCTTGCTCATCTCGCCGCGCAGCACGGCGGCAGCGTCCATAACGGCGTCCACCAGGGGCTTGTAGCCGGTGCAGCGGCAGAGGTTGCGCTGTTTGTTGAACCAGTCGCGCACTTCCTCGCGGGTGGGGCTGGGATTGTTCTCCAGCAGCACCTTGGCGCTGATGATAAAGCCCGGCGTACAGAAGCCGCACTGGGCGCAGCCGTGGGCCATCCAGGCCACCTGCAGCGGGTGCATGTCGCTCAGGGTGCCGACGCCCTCAATGGTGGTGATCTCGGCGTTGTCTGGGACTCTGCTCATCTTGTAGATGCAGGACTTGGTGACCTTGCCGTTCATGATGACGTTGCATGCACCGCAGTGGCCCTCACCGCAGCCGATCTTACAGCCGGTCAGCAGCAGGTGCTCGCGCAGAACGGTCGCCAGAGTCTCGTCTTTTTCAAGAACCAGATTCCGGGTAACGCCGTTGATAACAAGCGTTTTTCTGATCATTTGCTCTCCTCCTCATATGTTTTATGATTTCCCTTACACAAGGGTCGTGCACTTATTTGTGTCCGTGGCCGCCGCAGCGATCATGATCCGGCCCCTTGCCGGTGATGTCCTTCACGCGCTCGATGCCGCGGGGCGTGTAAAAAACGAGCTGAGCAAGGCTCCCGTCCATATTCTCTCCGCGAAGGCGCAGAAAGTTTGCGTTCTCATAGTAATCAATGGGGAGCTCCCGCCGATAGACTTGGCCGCTTCTCGGATCTGTGACCTCCACGATCACGCTGTCAGCCACGATCTCAAACAATTCCTCGCCCATGGGTATCACATCCTCTCCGAATTCATAGCAAAACCACGTACCTTACCATAGTTATGATACACTTCAAAAATGCGAAGTATCAAGTTACAACGAAAAGCAATTCGCAGAATTTCCTCCCATATTTTTGTGGATAGTGAACAATCTCATAGTGCAAGCAGCTGCATAAATCTGGTTAAATTTGACCGCATTTCCCACTACTGTTTTTCCGCAAAAAAAAATGATCATATGAGCACTTGCTCTTTACAATTGTTTCCATTGCGTATATACTTAAAATATCCGAAATATAAATTTTTGTTATTCGATTGTGCGGAGGTGATTTCTGTGCAGATCGGCGCTGTCATCGTGGCGGCCGGTATGTCTTCTCGTATGGGAGACTTCAAACCCATGCTGAACATCGGCTCCATTTCCATTGCCCAGCGCATCGTCGCAACGCTCCACCAGGCTGGCGTGAGCCGCATCGTTGTGGTGACCGGCTACAATGCACAGCTTCTGGAGCGGCACCTGGCTAACCTCGGTCTCATCTTTCTCCGCAACGAGGACTATGCCAGTACGCAGATGTTTGATTCCGCCAAAATCGGTCTGCGCTATCTGAAGGATAAATGCGACCGGATTCTCTTCACGCCGGTGGACATTCCCCTCTTCACAGCCATGACCGTGACAGAGCTGATTGCATGCGCCGCGCCCCTTGCCTGCCCTGTCTGCGAAGGGAAAACCGGCCATCCTCTGATGATCGACGCAGGGCTTGTGGACAGTCTCCTTGCCGACCCCGGAGCGGATGGACTCCAAGGCGCCATTTCCCGCTGCGGCGAGCCAATGACGAAGGTTTCCGTGAACGATCCGGGCATTCTTCACGACGCAGATACACCAGCAGATTATGCGGCCCTGCTCGCCTATCATAACGAGCATCTTGTCAGACCCGAGCTCAGCATCGCGCTGAGTCGGGAAAAGCCATTTTTTGACGAGAAGACCGCCATGCTCCTCTCTCTCGTGGAGGAGACCCGCTCGGTGCGCAGCGCCTGCCAGCGGATGCAGATCTCCTACTCCGGGGGCTGGAACATTATCCGTGCGCTGGAATCTCAACTGCACTTTCCGCTGCTGGAGCGGAGCCAGGGCGGCGCCAGCGGCGGCGAGAGCCGTCTGACCGAGCGCGGCAAGCGTCTTCTCGCCTGTTATGAGCGATACAGCGAGGCCCTGCGTGAGAAGGCAAAAACTCTCTTTGACGAGGTTTTTGGGGAGGAGTTATGAGCAGGACGGTATATCTGATTCGCCATGCGATGCCCGACATTCCCCTCGGGGAGCGCTGGTGCGTCGGCGGGCTGTGCGACCTTCCCCTGGGCCGGTTAGGCCGCGTGCAGGCAGCTCGTCTCCCCTTTGTCCCCGCCCTTCAGAATGTTACGATGGTTTTTTGCAGCACTCTCAGCCGTGCCATCGACACAGCGAAGCCTCTTTGCGCGGATCCTGTCGTCATCCCCGGACTTGAGGAACAGCGTATGGGCGTATGGGACGGGCTTCCTTTTACGGAAATCCGGCAGCGCTGGCCGGAGCTTTATGCGGCGCGGGAAAAGGACCCCAGTCTCCTGCCCGAAGGGGCGGAAGCCATCTCCGCCGTTGAAGAGCGGATGCGCAAAGCTGTCCACTGCTGCCTGGATCGCAGTGAGGGCGACATTGCGATCGTCAGCCACAAATCCTCTATCGCCTCTCTGGTTGGCCACAGAAGCGCGCTTTCTTATACTTCTCTTTCCGTGCTGCGGGAGGAAAACGGCAGGCTTCAGCCTGTTAAAGCCTGCATCCCCCCCCACGTGAGGCTCAGCGATGCGCTCTGTCTCGCCATGCTCCGGGCCTCCGGCGCTGACGACGGGCGTGTCGCCCATTGTATTGCCGTAGCCGAAACGGCGGACGCGCTCTGCGTCGCCATGAACAAAGCGGGACTGTCCCTGGATCCCGAAGCGGTCCATTATGCCGGCCTTCTGCACGATCTGGCCAAGGGAGAGCCGGAGCATGCCGCTGTGGGAGGGCTCTGGCTCTCGGAGATGGGCTATCCCCTTCTGGCTGACATCGTGCGCCAGCATACGGAGCCTGACGGCGACAGTCTGAACGAAGCCGGGCTCGTGTTTCTGGCGGACAAGCTGGTGCGAGGCGATCAGCGCGTTACGATCGCCGAGCGCTTCGAGGCAAGTTTCCTGAAATGCACGACGCCCGAAGCCAGGGCCGCCCACCGTCGGCGCTGGCAGCTGGCCGCATCCATACAGGAACAGACAGAACGGCTCATCGGAGACATTAAAATCGGATAAAACAGGAGGCAATCAGAATGAAACTTGTCAACACAGTAGACGCTGTGGGCCACGTGCTCTGCCATGACATCACACAGATCATTAAGGATGAGAAAAAAGGCCCTGTTTTCCGCAAGGGCCATATCGTGCAGCCCGAGGACGTGCCCGTGCTGCTGAGCGTGGGCAAAGAGCATTTGTATATCTGGGAAAACAACGAAAATATGCTCCACGAGGATGAGGCTGCGGCTATCCTCCGTGATCTCTGCATGGGCGAGCATATGCGCGCTACCGAACCGAAAGAGGGCAAAATCGAGCTCATTGCCGAGATCGACGGTCTGCTGCTCATTGATTTGGAGCGCCTTCGCGCTATCAACAGTCTGGGCGACATGATGATCGCAACACGCTCCTCCGGGTTCATGGTCAAAAAAGGAGACAAGCTCTGCGGCACCCGCGTGATTCCGCTTGTGATCGGGAAGGACCGGATGGAAAAAGCGAAAGCGCTTGCCGGAGACACGCCGCTGATGCGTCTCGTTCCCGTTCGTCCCCGTCCCTACGGTGTGGTGACCACGGGCAGTGAAGTGTATGCCGGCAGGATTCAGGACACCTTCACACCGGTCATCCAGCAGAAGCTGGCGGAGTTCGGCTGTGAGATGCAGGAACATGTGATCCTCGGCGACGATCATCAGGCGATCACCCGGGCCGTTCTGGATATGCTGGACAAGGGCTGCGAGATGGTCTTCTGCAGCGGCGGCATGAGCGTAGACCCGGACGACAAGACGCCTCTCGCCATCAGAAACACCGGGGCAAATAATGTGTCCTACGGCTCTCCCGTGCTGCCCGGGGCCATGTTCCTGGTGTCCTATATGCCGGACGGGCGCCCGGTATGCGGCCTGCCCGGCTGCGTCATGTACGCCAAACGCACCATTTTTGACCTGCTGCTTCCTTTTCTGGTGACGGACACGCCCATCACCAAAGAGAAGCTGGCCGGCCTCGGCCATGGAGGACTCTGCCTCAACTGCCCGGTCTGCCACTTCCCCGACTGCGGTTTCGGCAAGGGCGTGTAAAGCCGAAGAACAGTCAAGCGCACGTAAATCATCTTTTTCCGGTATAAGCGCGTAAATCGCGTTTATATAAAAACTATCCCTGAAACATGGGAACAGGAGGAAAAAAACATGAAAAAAATCCTTGCACTGCTGTTGGCGCTCACGATAGTTCTTGTGCTGGCAGCCTGCGGCGCCCAGAGTGCACCCCCAGCAGAAGATCCCGAGCCCGTGGAAATCATTGTCTTTGCCGCCGCATCCATGACCGAGACCCTGACGGAGATCAAGGACATCTACGAGACGGCCAATCCCGGCGTCACCCTCACCTTCAATTTTGACTCCTCCGGTACGCTCAAAACCCAGATTCAGGAGGGCGCAGACTGCGACGTATTCATCTCCGCCGGTCAGAAGCAGATGAACCAACTGGACAAGGACGCCTCCTCGGAGGTGAACACCGAAGGTCTGGACTTTGTGCTGGCCGGAAGCCGTCTGAATCTGCTGGAGAACAAGGTCGTCCTTGTGGTCCCGGAGGGCAATCCCAAGGGGCTCGCATCCTTTGACGCGCTTGCCGAGCTGCTGAAAGCCGGCGACGTACTGATGGCCATGGGCAACAGCGACGTGCCGGTGGGCCAGTACACCCAGAAGATCCTCGCCTACTACGATCTGGATGAGGAGGCGCTTGCCGCCTCAGGCGTACTCACCTACGGCAGCAACGTGAAAGAAGTGACCACGCAGGTGAGCGAGGCAAGCGTGGACTGCGGCGTGGTCTACTGCACCGACGCTTTTTCCGCCGGACTCAGCGTGGTCGACAACGCCACCGCCGAGATGTGCGGACAGGTCATTTATCCCGCCGCCGTACTGAACGTGAGCAAGCATCCCGAGGCTGCTCAGGCTTTCCTCGACTTTTTAAGCACCCCTGAAGCCATGGCCGTATTTGAAGCGGTCGGCTTCTCCCCTGTTGAATAAAAAAGAAAACAGGCAGGGCTTCACGCCCTGCCTGCTCTCGAATGGAGACTGAACGATGAGTATCGACTGGTATCCGCTGCTCAATTCCCTGCGCATCGCCGCCATCAGCTGTGTGCTGGTGTTCTTTCTGGGAATTTGCCTTGCTTATTATGCCGCAAGGCTCCCGCGGGAGATCAAGGGAATCCTGGATGTGTTTCTAACGCTGCCGTTGGTCCTGCCGCCCACAGTCTGCGGCTATTTTCTGCTGCTGATTTTCGGCGTCAAGCGGCCTGTGGGCATTTTTCTGGCTCATTTCGGCGTTAAATTTGTAATGACCTGGTACGGCGGCGTATTGGCTGCGGCCGTGGTGGCTTTCCCGCTGATGTATCGCACCGCCCGCGGCGCCTTTGAGAGCTTTGATGAGACGCTGGCCTATTCCGGGCAGACGCTGGGCCTGTCCAACACCTACATTTTCTGGCGCATCCGCATGCCCGCCTGCCGCCAGGGCATTCTGGCGGGTACGGTGCTCGCCTTCGCGCGTGCGCTGGGCGAGTACGGCGCCACCAGCATGCTGATCGGTTACACCCCCGGGAAGACCGCCACCATCTCCACCACCGTCTACCAGCTCTGGCGCACCAACGACGAAGCAGGCGCCATGTTCTGGGTGCTGGTGAATCTGGCCATCAGCACAGTAGTGCTGCTGGCTGTCAACATGCTGGAAGCCCGGCAGAAAAAGGCGGTGAGAGCATGAGCCTTGTGGTCGATATTCGCAAGCAGCTTGGCAGCTTTCGGCTTGACGTTCGCTTTTCCGCCGAAAACGGCGTGACCTGTCTGCTGGGCGCCTCCGGCAGCGGCAAAAGCATGACGCTCAAATGCATTGCCGGCATTGAGACGCCCGACGAGGGCCGCATCGAGCTGGACGGTCGGGTGCTATTCGATTCCGAGCGGCGCATCAATCTCCCGCCGCAGCAGCGCCGCGTGGGCTACCTCTTTCAAAACTACGCGCTCTTCCCCAATATGAGCGTGCAGCAGAACATTCTCTGCGGACTCTGCCGGGAAAAGGACCGCCGGCAGAAAGAGCGCAGAGTCAGAGAAATGATCGCGCTCATGCAGCTGCAGGGGCTGGAGAAGCACAAGCCCCATCAGCTCTCCGGCGGTCAGCAGCAGCGAGCGGCGCTGGCCCGCATCCTGGTCAGCGATCCGCAGCTTCTGCTGCTGGACGAGCCCTTCTCTGCTCTGGACGGGCATTTGCGCGACGCCTTGAAGATTGAACTGCGGGACAGGCTGGCTGATTACGGGCGCGAGGTACTGATGGTGACCCACGACCGGAACGAAGCCTACAACATGAGCGCCGCCATTGCCGTCATAGACGCCGGGCGTCTTCTCAGCTGCAAACCCACCAAAGAGCTCTTTGCCGACCCCGGCAGCGTGCAGGCTGCGATCCTGACCGGCTGCAAAAACATCGTCCCGGCAACAAAGGTCGGTGAAAACAGCGTGTTTGTACCAGACTGGGGTGTGACACTGAAAACGGCCCTGCCGGTGCGCGATTCTCTGAAGGCCATCGGCGTCCGCGCCCACTATTTCAGCCCCGGTGCGCGGCAGAACCGTTTCCCTGTCCGCTACGCGCAGGAGATGGAGGAGCCCTT
>CAMKAP010000105.1 GCA_946410505.1 uncultured Clostridia bacterium | reverse complement strand
CGTGGCCCGGGGTGTCGACGATGTTGATCTTGGTGTCGCCGTACCAGACGGCGGTGTTCTTGGCCATGATGGTGATGCCGCGCTCACGCTCCAGATCATTGGAGTCCATGACGCGGTCCACGATCTCCTGGTTTTCCCGGTAGACGCCCGACTGCTTGAGCATCTCATCCACCAGGGTGGTCTTGCCGTGGTCAACATGGGCGATGATTGCGACGTTTCTCAGTTTATCCATAGGTAAAGCTCCCTTGCTGCAAGTTGCGAAATCTCTGAAATCTCATTATTTTCAACACAAAGTAGAATTTTAACACTCCACGGAAAAAAATGCAATAATTATCTGCAAGAAACTGCGGGGCCGCGGCGATTCGGGGCCGCTGGAAAGAATCATATACAATTGTTCCCAGCCTGTCTTGCGAATACAGGCTGTGTAATGCGCCCCCCATTCTTTCTTTTTGGAGCTTGCCCAAAAAGAAAGAACGCGCCGCGCCCGAGCGTCAGACGAATCTCGTTGCGCTCCGCTTCCATGGTTTACGAAAGCGCCATGAAAGCTGCGCGTCCACTCCCTCCGTCTTCCTTTCCAACATCAAAGCAGGGGCTTTGATGTTGAGAGGACGAGCAGTGGAGTGAGCGAGCTTTTGAGCCTGCGAGGAAGCGAGACGATACGGAGCTTGCGAGGACGAGGCCGCCGTCCGAATGTTGGACAGCCCTGTGCGCCCGGGTGTCCGCTGCCGCTATGGTGTACAGATCGCAGCGCTCAGAAGCACGCCCCGGCGGCTCGACGGCCCGAAACAACCCACTCGGCGAGCCGCGACCCGGAGCGGGCGACACTCTGCGTCAGGAGTACCGGGGAGCGGCAGCGGTATGCGGGGCAAGCCTCCACGCGTTTCTGCTTTAGCGGCGACCCCGGATTTGCCCTTGGACTCCCCTGTTGGGCAGAGGAGTCCAGAGGAAACCTCCTCTGGTCGTCTTTCTTTGAAGGCCAGGAAACCTTTCTTTCCGCGAAAGGAAAGAAAAGTTTCCTGAAATACGCAGCCTACCGCCTCTGGGCAGCCGGACAATAAAAGCATGCTAATATGATTTGTCCGGGTCGGCAATTGCAATCGACGGGCGTTCGTGGTACAATTCCGGCAGAAACAGAAAGGAACAGCATCCATGAGCTTTCACTTTTTCGCCTATATCTCCCGCATGCGCTACATCGGCCGCTGGAGCCTGATGCGCAACGCCCTGCCCGAGAACATCCAGGAGCACAGCCATATGGTGGCGGTGCTGGCCCATGCGCTGGGCGTCATTCGGCGGGACGTGTTCGGCCGGCCCTGCGATCCCAACGCGGCCGCCGCCGTAGCCCTCTACCACGACGCCAGCGAGATCCTCACCGGCGATCTGCCCACGCCCATCAAGTACCACAGCCGCAAGATCCGGGACGCCTACCAGAAGGTGGAGAACCTGGCCTGCAGCAAGCTGCTGTCCACGCTGCCCGGAAAGCTGCGCCCCGCCTATGAGGACCTGCTGCTGGGCGAGAGCGCGAAAGAGCTGCACGACCTGGTGAAGGCAGCCGACAAGCTCTCGGCCTATATCAAGTGCGTGGAGGAGCGCAAGGCCGGCAACAACGAATTCCTTTCCGCCGAAAAGCAGACCCGCGCGGCGCTGGAAGAGAATCCGCTGCCCGAGGTCCAATATTTTCTGGAGCACTTCATGCCGTCCTTTGAACTGAATCTGGACGAAATGGGAACGATCGAGGATTAAAACATGGAAAACAGCAAACTGGAACGCATCAACGAGCTGGCCCGGCTCGCAAAGGAGCGGGAGCTGACGCCCGAGGAGCTTTCGGAGCGCGACACGCTGCGGAAGGAATACATCGCCGAGTGGCGGCAGGGCGCCATCGCCGTGCTGGAAAACACCTATGTGGTGACGCCGGACGGGAAAAAGCACAAACTGCAAAAGCGACGGTGATATGCAAAAGCGACGGTGATATAATAATCACCGTCGCTTTTCATCTTCAATCTTCGATTTATTTCCTGTGCTTCAGGGCCATGAACAGCCCCGGGAGTTTCTCGCCCGCCCAGTAAACACCGTGAAAGGCCGGGAGGATCAGATCGGGCTTCCCGCTCTGCAGCACGGCGCAGAGCGCCTTTACCGGAAGGCCTCCGGAGGCGTCCCGGCAGCGGCGGCGCACCCGCCCGTTTTCCGCGATCGTGCGCGCCGCAGCCTGCTTTTCCTTTCCCGTCAGGGGGCAGGAGGGAGCATAGAGCGTGGTCAGGCAGGAAAACACGCTCTTCGAGAACATATAGCGGAAATCCCGCTCGTCCGTCACGCCGAGGTCTGCGCACAGCGCCTCCATACGCTCGTCGATCCGGAGGCAGACGGCAAACTTTTTGTCATAGTATCTGCTGATGAGGCTCTCGCCCTCGTGCATGATGTAGCGGTACAGGCAGTCCGGGAGGACGGCGACCCGCCGCGCCCGCTCCAGGCAGTCGAAGACGAAGAAGCGGTCCTCGCCCCAGCGGTAGTCGGGGAAGCGGATCCGCCCTTCCCGGATCGCCGCCGCCGAAAAGAGCTTGCCCCAGACCTGGTTGAGCAGGTTCGCCTTGTAGAGCCGGCCCAGATTCTCCCCCAGGGAGTCCCGGTCCAGGCTCTGTGCCGCTTCGCAGTAGTCCCGCCGGGAGCCGTCGGCCCCCAGGATGGAAAAGCCGAAAATCACAAGGTCCGCGCCGTCTTCCGCCGCGCGCACCGCCTTCTCCGCCGCATCCGGCAGGAGCTCGTCGTCCGCGTCGATAAACATGACCCAGCGCGTATCCGCATCCAGTGTGTCCAGCGCCAGATTCCGCGCCCGGGCGGGGCCGCCGTTGGGCACGGTCACGGGCTGCAGCCGCGGATCCTCCGCGGCCAGGTGCGTGAGCACCGCCCCGGTGCCGTCCGTCGAGCCGTCGTCCACCACCACAAGGCGCAGCTCCCGATAGCTCTGGTTCAGCACGCTTCGCACCGAGCGCTCGATATAGTTCTCCGCGTTCCAGGCGGGCATGATCAGCGTCAGCGCCGCGCTCATCCTCTCTCCTCCTCCCGGCTGGCCTCATAGACCTCCGTCAGGAAATCATGCATCGGCATCAGCCGGACAAAGGTCTCGCAGAGCCTTTCGGACAGGTCGGGCCGGAAAAGCTCTCCGCCGAAGTCCCCGCCCAGCTCCATCGTCACGTACTTTCGGTTATACCAGCGGTTGAGCACTTCTCCCCGGTCTCCCTTGGGGCGCTTGTATTCTTCTCCCAGCAGGCGCAGGCCCGGCACTGCCTCGACTTCACGCACCAGGCGCTCAAAACGGGCGGGATTTGCGTCGATGGCGCGGCGGTACTGCTCCATCATCGCCGGGCGCCAGCTCCAGAACCCCAGGCCGTAGGTGTATTTCGCCGCGTTGAGCTCAAACCAGAAGCTGGGCCCCTCATGCTTGTCCGCGGAATAGATGGTAAACCACAGGTGATCCTTATAGGGTCCGCGGCCGAAGAGGCGGCGGGCGTCCCGGTAGATGCGGGAGATGTGGACATAGAGTTCCCGCTCCGGAAAACGGTCGCTCATCAGGCGCCAGGTCTCCTGCCCCAGCTCCTTGAACGGCTGGTTGAGGCAGCGCTCAAACTGTTCCTTGTGGGCCTGAAACCAGGGCCGCTCATTGTTAAAGCTCAGATCCCAGAGAAAATCACTGGTCTCCTGCGTAAAGCCTTGAAACATGTTCGTACCTCTTTCTTTGTTCGTTTTATTATATCCGAAAGAGGGCAATTTCGCAACTGTACAATACACTCGCGGAGTGATATAATAATACAATCAGTTTATATACCTGCAACTCTACAGGGATCGGAGGGTCCTCCCATGAAAATCATCATCGCCGGCGGCGGCAAGATCGGCCACGCCGTCGCAGGCATCCTGGCGGACGAAGGGCACGACGTCACCGTCATCGACCACAATGCGGACCTGATCGCGCATCTGTCCAATGAGCTGGACGTGATCTGCGTGGAGGGCAGCGCCACCAGTCCCGACGCTCTGCGCGAAGCGGGCGCGGCGGAGGCGGATCTGGTGCTGGCCGCGACACAGCATGACGAGGTGAACATGGTCTGCGGCATCACGGCCCGCCATCTGGGCGCGCAGCACGTGATCGCCCGCATCCGCGACCCGGAGTATCTGAGCCAGAAAACCTTTCTGCGGGAGGCGCTGGGCCTGGATATGATCGTGAACCCGGACTATGAGTGCGCCCGTGAGATCGCGCGCATCCTGCGCTTCCCCAGCGCTGTGCGGGTAGACACCTTTTCCAAGGGCAGCGTGGAGATCGTGGAACACAAGGTCACGGGCGGCAGCGTGCTTGACGGCATGGCTTTGCGTGATCTGGGCGCCAGGCTCGGCGTGCGGGTGCTGGTCAGCGTGGTGGACCGGGGCGGCAAAGCCTTCATCCCCAACGGTCTTTTCACGCTGGCGGCGGGTGACCGGCTCAGCGTCACCGGCACGGTGCGGGAGCTGCGGCGCTTTTTCGCCGCCGTCGGCGCGCTCAAGCGGCCTGTGCGGCAGGTCATGATCGTCGGCGGCAGCCGCACGGCCGTCTACCTGACGCGCATGCTGCAGGAGAGCGGCATGGCCGTCACGGTGATTGAGAAGGACCGGGAGCGCTGCAACCGGCTCTGCGATCTGCTGCCGGACGCCCATATCGTCTGCGGCGACGCCACGCGCAGCGATGTGCTCCAGGAGGACGGGCTGAGCTCGGCCGACGCCTTTGTGGCCCTGACCGGCGAGGACGGGGACAACATCGTCACCGCCATGTACGCCCGGCAGTGCGCCGTGGGCAAGATCGTCGTCAAAGTAAACCGCGAGCATTTCTCGGACATCCTGGAGGGCGCCGGGCTGTACAGCATCGTGTCCGCCAAGGAACTGGTTTCCGAGCAGCTGGCCCGCTATGTGCGCGCCATGTCCAACTCCGAGGGCAGCAGCATGGAGGCCCTCTACCGTCTGGCCGACGGCCAGGTGGAGGCGCTGGAATTCCGCGTCGGCGAGAACGCCGCCTGCGCGGGAAAGCCCCTGCGGGAGCTGAAGCTGAAGCCGAACACCCTGATTGCGGCCGTGATCCGCGGCAGCAAAAGCATCCTGCCCGACGGCGACACGGTGATCCAGCCGGACGATCACGCCATCGTCGTCTCCTCGGCAGGAAAGCTTGAGAGCCTGGACGATATTATACTATGAACTACAGAATGATATGCCGCGTCCTGGGGCTGATCCTCCTGGCGCTGGCGGGGCTGCTGCTCCTGCCGCTGATCGCCGGGCTCTGCTTCCGGGAAAACGTACTGAATTTTGCGCTGACCATCGGGCTCTGCGCCGCCTGCGGCGGGCTGCTGATGCTGCCGCGCCCCCAGTCCCGGAACCTGGTGGCGCGGGACGGCTTTGTGATCGTCGGCCTGGGCTGGATCCTGCTGTCGCTGCTGGGTGCGCTGCCCTTTGTCCTGAGCGGCAGCATCCCCCACTATTACGACGCCGTGTTTGAGACGGCCTCCGGCCTCTCCACCACCGGCGCCACCATCGTCACCGACATCGGCGCCATGCCCCGGGGCGACCTGTTCTGGCGCCTGTTTACTCACTGGATCGGCGGCATGGGCGTGCTGGTGTTCATCATGGCGGTGCTGCCCATGAGCGGGGAGCACTCCATGCACATCATGCGCGCCGAGGTGCCGGGCCCCAGCGTGGGCAAGCTGGTGCCCCGGGTGCGCAAGACGGCCATGACGCTCTATATGATCTACATCGGCCTGACGCTGATCGAGGCCGTTTTCCTGCTCTTCGGCGGCATGAGCTTCTATGACGCGCTGCTGCATGCCTGCGCCACCGCGGGCACCGGCGGCTTCTCGACAAATCCCCTGAGCATCGGCGGCTACGACAGCCTTTATATCGAAGTCGTGATCACCGTGTTTATGCTGCTCTTCGGCATCAACTTCAACCTCTATTTCCTGCTGCTGATCGGCCGCTGGAAGGATGTGGTCAAGAACGAGGAGCTGCACTGGTTTCTGGGCATTGTGCTCGGCTCCGTGCTGCTGCTGGCGACCGGGATCACGAAGATCTACGGCAGCTTCGGCATCGCCCTGCGTCATGCCTTTTTCAACACCGCCACCATCATCAGCACCACCGGCTTCGGCACGGTGGACTTTACCGACTGGCCCGAAACCTGCAAGTGGATCCTGATCCTGCTGATGTTCTGCGGCGGCTGCGCCGGCAGCACCGGCGGCGGCATCAAGCTCTCCAGGCTGATGATCCTTGGCAAGGCCTCCGTCGCGGAGCTCAAGCAGATGGTCCGGCCCCGGAGCGTGGTGCGGGTGCAGATGGACGGCAAGCGCATCGAGGGCGGCACCATCCGCGCGGCCTTCCTGTTTTTGACCGTTTACATGTTCCTGCTGCTCCTGTTTGCGCTGCTGGTGAGCCTGGACGGCTTTGACCTGGCCACCTGCTTCACCGCCTCGCTCAGCTGCCTGTCCAACATCGGCCCGGGCATGACAAAGCTCATCGGCCCCGCCGGCAGCTTTGCCATATTCTCGCCGCGCAGCAAGCTTTTTCTCACACTGGCGATGCTGCTGGGAAGACTGGAGATCTACCCGATCCTCGTGCTGCTGATCCCCCGCACCTGGAAAAAATGAGCTCCTCAGCGCCAAACCGCAAAAGCCGGGCCGTTGGCCCGGTTTTTGTTGCGCGCTGAACGCTGTCATGCTATAATAATATTTCCTCATACCCTGGCAAGTCCTGTTTGCTGTGCTTTCAAAAACGGCAGGAGAGAAGGATCGACATGAAAGATAAAAAGAAATTCCGCTTCGGTCTGTTTCTGGTGACCATCGGAATCGTATACGGCGACATCGGCACATCGCCCATGTACGTGATGAAATCCATCCTGGAGGGCAACGGCGGCATCGCCCATGTGGACGAGAGCTTTATCGTCGGCTCCCTGTCCCTGGTGATCTGGACCATCACGCTGCTGACCACCGTCAAATACGTGCTGATCGCCATGAAGGCGGACAACCACGGCGAGGGCGGCATCTTCTCCCTCT
>CAMKAP010000104.1 GCA_946410505.1 uncultured Clostridia bacterium | reverse complement strand
GGCCGCTGGGGCAACTTCATGAACCGGGAAGCCTTCGGCGCGGAGACCGAGATCTTCTGCCGCATGGGACTCACCGCCCCGGACGGCACGACCATCTACGTCCACCCCACCTTTCTCTACGAAAGCCTGTGGAACCTCTGCTGTCTGATATTTCTCATCGTCTTTACGAAGAGAGGCGGGCGGAAGTATGACGGGCAATGCGCCCTGATCTATTTCTTCTGGTACGGTCTGGGCCGGGCCTGGATTGAGGGCCTGCGCACCGACAGTTTATACATCGGCCAGACCGGCATTCGCGTCTCCCAGCTGTTGAGCCTGATCCTGGCGATTGCAGCGGGCAGCGTCCTGCTGCTTCAGAGCCGGAAGGCGCATGATCCGGAAAAGCTGTACGTCAACCGCAAAAAAGCGCAAATCATTAAGGAGGAAGAAGAAAATGGCTGATTACAAGGATATTATCACCGGCACCATCAGCACTCTGGTGGGCAAAGCAAAGGAATTTGCCGCGAGCGACACGGTCACGGGCCTTGTGGACAAGGTCAAAAGCGCGGCCGACGAGAGCGGCGTAACCAAGGTCTACGAAGAAGGCGCCAGCCGCACCAGGGCCTACGCCCGGATCGCAAAGCTCAGCCTGGAGGTCAACGGCAGCCACGAGGAGCTCAGCCGCGTATACGCCGAAATCGGCAAGCTCTATTACGAGCAGGCCAAGGACGCGCCCGAGGGCTATTTCGCCCCGCTGTTCGCCCAGGCCGCCGAGCTCACTGAGAGCATCCTCGCCAAGGAGGAGGAGGTCCGCGCCCTCAAGGAGGAGATCGACAGCGCCAAAGCCGCCCGAGCCGAGCAGAAGGCCGCCGAGGCGGACGCGGAGATCGCGGACTTTGAGCAGATCGTGAACGCCACCGAAAACGACGGCATTTCCGCCGATACTGAAGAAGACAAGTAAAACCCATCTGCCGCACAGGCCCCTCCCGCTTGGGAGGGGCCTGTGTTCTGTTTGCATGTTTTGGGAGAATACAGTTGCTTCCACGAGCGGATTATGCTACTTTATTGAAAGGATCAACTGCTTTGAGGTACGCCATGAAAACAATCCGGAGTCTGCTCCCCGCAATCTGCCTGCTGGCTTTCTTTGCGGTTTTTGCGCTGATCAATTTCAAATATATGGCCTTTTTCGGCGACGGCGACGTGTATGCGGACATGCTGGTGGCAAAGGAAATGTGGCTGCAGAAGCGGCTTTTCCCTGCAAACTGGGTCTACGGCAACCAGTACTATACCGTGGCCACGCCGGTACTGGCCGCCCTGTTCTACGGGATGACCCACAGCCTGCAGCTTTCCATGGCGTTGGCCACCGGCGCCATGTCCGTCTTGATCGTCGTCAGCTTTCTCTGGATGGTCAGACCCTTTGTCAAAGAGCGCTGGATCGGCGTCTGCGGGCTGCTGCTTCTGGTCGCCGCGCCCTGCGGCTATGATATTCTGCTGCTTCCGCAGTCTCAGCTGTTCTTCGTACTGGCCAGCTACTATGCCTGCTATCTGATCACGCTCTTTCTCTGCTTCGGAGATTACGCCTGTGCTGCAGTCTCCCCCGAACGCGGGCTGCGCCCGCTCCCGCTGGCTCTGGGGCTGGTGCTGAGCTTTCTCACCGGGATGCAGAGCCTGCGCCAGATGGTGGTCATGGCGCTGCCGATGCTGGCGGCGGAGCTGCTGCTGGCTCTCCTGCGGAAGCTGCGCGGCCTGCCTTTCTGGCCGAAGGGGCACAGACAGGGCCTGCTGCGTGCACTGCTGATTCCGGCGTTCAACGCGCTGGGCTATCTGTTCATGCTTCGGCTGCGCATCCCCTCCGTGAGCATCTATGGCCGCCTCTCCGTACACAGCGCCGCCTCTCTTTCGGAGAAGCTGCACGCAGACTGGGCAGCCATCCGCGCCATCAGCGGGCTGGATGCCGCCGTATTTGACCGTGGGCGTCTGTTTTTTGTTCTGATCTTTCTCGCATCCCTTATCTGTGTTCTCGCAGCCGCGCTCCTCCTTTTCCGCCGCAGGCCCGCTCCGGACGGCGCCGCGCTGCTCTGGCTCCTGTGTGCGGTGAGCCTGGCGGCGGTGCTGGCCGCGTCGGTGGTGCTGGACATCCGTATCCGGGAGATCTATCTCTTTGTCTGGTACCCCTTCCTGGCCCTGTCTCTGGTGCTGATTCTCAACAGCTGCCGTGAGCGCGTCGCCCACATGCTGCTGATCGCCCTCTGTGTGCTGTCCCTGGCCAATCTCTGCTTCAGCTACGGCCCCTCCTTTCGACGCGCCGCCGAAACCGACGATGACGCTTACTATCAGTTCTGCCACGACGCCGAAGAAGCCGGGATCGAGTATCTCTACGGGGAGTGGAGCTATGCGGCCAAACTCGCTCTATACTCCGACGGGAAGCTGACCGCCGGGCTCTGGGGCGAGCAGCCCTATGAGATCCTGGCCTATATCAACATCCGGGACATATACAGCCCCGAAGATAACGAACGGGCTCTGTATGTGCTGGGGCCCTGGGTGCGTGATGTGTATCTGCAGCTTGCCGAAGGGCATGGCGCCGCCTTCACGCTCTTCGGGGAGTACGGCGACTGTATCGCCTATCGCTCTTCCAAACAGATCATGTTCTCGCCCTGAGGTCTTTGCGCCCGCAAAAGAGTTGCGAAACCGGAGCTTTTGTGGTATACTGTAAGATGATTTTTGCAAAGGGCCGGAGGTCGGATATGAAGGAGACACTGAGAAAATACGGCGCGCTTTTCCTGGTGCTTGTGATCGTCACCGGGGTCTGCCTGCTTTTCTCCTGCCGCAAATCCGGCATGTTTATCGACGAGATCTACACCTACGGTCTCTCCAACAGCCACTACGCCCCCTTCCTGCGGGACGTGGCCGGCGGCAGCCTGCGGGATCAGGTGCTCTCCCGGCAGGATCTGCTCCAGTATGTGGAGGTCGATCACGGGCAGATCCTGGATTTCGGCTCTGTCTACTTTAACCAGGTCAATGACGTCCATCCCCCGCTCTACTACTGGCTGTTCAATCTGGCCTCCTCTCTCACGCCCGATGTATTTTCCAAATGGACGGGCCTTGCGCTGGATTACCTGATCTATCTTTGGGCGCTTGTCGCGCTCTGGCAGCTTGTGATGACGCTCTACGGCAGCCGCTTCAACGCCGCGGCCACCGTTGCGCTCTACGGTCTGAGCACCATCGGGCTGTCCACCATGCTGATGATCCGCATGTATGTGCTGATGACTGCGCTGACGGTGGAGCTTGCGCTGCTTACAGCAAAACTGATGCGCGATCCGAAGCCCCGAATCTACCCGCAGGTCGGTCTGGTGATCTTCCTGGGGTTGATGACGCAGTACTATTTCGTATTCTACGCCTTCTTCCTCTGCGGCTTTTTCGTGCTGCGGCAGCTTGTCCGGCGCGAATACCGGTCAGCCGCGGCCTTCTTTCTCTGGGCCTTCGCGGGTGTGGGGCTGCTGCTGCTGTGTTTCCCCGCGTGCCTGGATCATCTGTTTGCGGAAAAGCTGGTCTCCGGCGGAAACGCTGCGGAGAACCTGCTTGATTTCTCCCAATATCCCGCGCGGATCGGCGGGATGCTTGCCCGCCTTCGGCACGGTACCCATGCCGCCATCTATCTCACGCCGCCGCTCCTGCTCCTCCTGCTGCTGTGCCGGAAGGGGCTTCTGCGGGCCGCCCGCGCCGGCCGCCTGCGCTTTGACGGTCTGCTGATCCTTGTACCCGCAGGAATCGTTTTCCCGCTTGTGGCCGTGATTTCTCCCGTGACCGAGGAGCGCTACCTTTACAACCTGATCCCCATCCTGTTCACCGGCTGTTCCCTGCTCATGCATCTGCTGGAGGAGAGCATGGACGGAAAGCGCCGGGCAAATACCGTCAAATCCGCGGCGGTGCTGCTCATTGCGGCGCTCGCGCTCTGGGAGGCGCGCAGCGTTCCGCCGGAGTACCTCTACCTCGAATACCGGGATTATGACGCCGCGCTCGCGCCCTACGCCGACAGCCCCTGCGTATACATGACGGACGATTACTTTGCGCCCGTGACGCAGGATCTGCTGCAGCTTGTGACCTTTGACGATCTGTTTCTCACGGGTGACACAGAATCCGCCGCGCTGGACCGCTACCTGGGGGAGCGCGCAGAGCTCCCCTGCGTGGTGTTCATTGACCGCAGCGAATTCTGGTCCAGCGGCTTTGACCCCGCGCAGATGCTGCCGGCACTTCTGCAGACCACCGAATATACCGCGTGGGAGCCCCTGTACGAAAACGGGCTCTCCGCCGCCTATCTTCTGACAAAGTAAAGAGGAAAGCCTATGTTATCTGTTATTCTTCCCTCGTACAACGAGGAACAAATGATCGCCCTGGCCGCCAAGACGGTCACCGGGATCCTGGACGATGCCGGGATCGACCACGAGCTGCTGTTTGTGGACGACGGCTCCCGGGACAAAACCTGGCAGGAGATCCAGAAAGCCAGGGAGAGCAATCCCCACGTGGTGGGCGTCCACTTCAGCCGCAATTTCGGCAAGGAGGCCGCCATGTTCGCCGGGCTCGAGCAGGCCCGGGGCGACTGCTGCGTGGTCATCGACTGCGACCTGCAGCATCCGCCCGAGAAAATTGTGGAGATGTACCGGCTCTGGGAAGAAGGCTATGAGGTCATTGAGGGCATCAAGGAAGACCGCGGTGAAGAGAGCGGTTTTCACAAGTTTGCCTCCCTCAGCTTCTATCGGCTGATCAGCATGGCCACGGGGCTTGACATGTCCGCCTCCTCGGACTTTAAGCTCCTCGACCGCAAGGTGGTGGACACGCTCAACAAAATGCCGGAGCGCAACGTCTTCTTCCGGGCGCTGAGCTTCTGGGTGGGCTTCAAGCGGGCGGAAGTGAGCTACCGGGTGCAGGAGCGCACCGCGGGCGAGAGCAAGTGGTCCACCCGCTCGCTCATCAAGTATGCCATCAACAATATCGGCTCCTTCTCCTCCGCCCCGCTGCACCTGATCACGGTGTTGGGCGTTATCATGCTCGTGATCGCCGTCGTCTTCAGCGTGGTGGCGCTGGTGCAGAAGATCGCCGGCACCGCCCTCGGCGGCTTTACCACGGTGATCCTGCTGCTGCTCTTCTCCAGCTCCCTGGTCATGATCTCCCTGGGTATCATCGGCTACTACGTGGCCCGTATCTATGAGGAGCTCAAGGGCCGCCCGCGCTACATCATCTCCAAAATCTGCGGGAGGGACGGGGAATGATCAACAAGCTCAAAGCCCTCTGCATCAAATACAAAGAGGTACTGCTGTATCTGGTTTTCGGCGGTCTGACCACCGTGGTAAGCCTCGCCTCCTTCTGGCTCTGCACCTATCCCCTGCACATCAACGTGCTCATCTCCAACGTCATCAGCTGGATCTGCGCGGTGACTTTCGCCTACTTTACCAACGCCAAATGGGTCTTTGAGGCAAAGCCTGAGACCCGGAAAGACGCCTTCCGGCAGTTTGTGTCCTTCTACGCGGGGCGGCTTGCCACGCTGGGCGTGGAAGAGCTGATCCTTCTGGTGTTCGTCACGCTCCTGCACGGCAACGAAATGATCGTTAAGATCATTGCCCAGGTGGTCGTGGTGGTGCTCAACTATGTGGTGAGCAAGCTCTTTGTGTTTCAGAAAAAAGCGTAAACAAACGGGCTGTGACTTTCGTCACAGCCCGTTTGTTTTACAGTTTCATAATATAGTTAACATATCTTTATTGTCATAATATGATTAACATATAATAGTTTACATAATTTCTACGCTGACACCGTTGAGCTCCACGCCGCTGTCAGCTGCGATCAACAGATACTTTTTGCCGTCGATAACCCTGCTTTCCACCAGATAACTGTACTTGGGGTCCACAGTGATCTTGACCTCCGGTGTCTGGATCTCCATACGCCTGGGGCTTGTCACATTGGCCGGGCGCAGCACTGCGTCCTCGCCCAGTTCCTCTTCCCATCGCCTGCAGAAGGCCTCCGCCTGCTCCGGAGCGGCGCCGCTGTTTTCCAGAATGTCGCCCATCTCACGGACAGAGACGGTAAGAGGCTCCGGGTCCTTGCTCTCCTTGTGCAGTGTGATGCGCTCACTGAGCTGTTCATGCAGAGCCTGCACCACGTCAAAGCGACAGTCCTTGTCCATGGCGGCTGTCAGGATCTCGTCAAAGCTCTCCTTCTGCTTCCCAGCGGACATGGGTACGGGAGTGCGGAACACCGCATCGATAAACTCCTGATGGATGCTGACGCTGTTTTTCGAGTAGAAGAGCGCGTTATAGATATTGGCCGAACGGTCATCGAATGCGGGCCAGAGAAAGCCCAGCTCCGGCGCAGTCACCACCTGCCCGGCAAAGGCGCTGTGAAAGCGCTTCTCCTCCGGCTCGTAGCCCAGCTCCAGCTTGCCGGTCTTCACCGGGCAGATGGAGCAGAGGATATACTCATACACATCGCCCCGGTCGTCCTCATTGCCGTCCTTGCCGTAATGGGGCACGTCGTAGCGATCGCAGGCCATCAGGATCAGAAAGTTATCCTCGCCCATGTCGATGTTCTCGATCACGCTGCGGTAGAAGGCGTCACGAAGCGCCGCGTCTTCCAGCCGACACTTGCGCAGCGCGGAGAGCAGACGGTGCTCGTCGCTGTCCATGACCTGTTTCGTGGCAAAGGAAATGTCCAGCAGATTCTTGCCCAGCGCGCCGGAAAGCGCCTTTTTCAACAGCGCCAGATACTTCTCCTGCTCCTCCCGGGTGATGAGACCCATGGATTCGTCCAGATCTGCAATGATCTCCTTATTTGAGTTTACATAACATCCATACACATGTTGGATGCTGTTGTGCTCCGGACGGATGCGCCGCCGGATCTCACCAAGTTCCTTTTGATTCATATTCTGTCCTCCCGCGCAGTCAGCCTTTGCAGCGGCAGACCGTGCAGGAGGGACTATATCATATCGGACGCAGAAAGTCAAAGCCCGCCGCAGTGGCTTGCACAGTGAAGCGGACAATGGTATACTTTGTTTATCAAACCATCGAAAAGGAGAACGACATGAAAGTATCTGAACTGCCCTACAGAAGAG
>CAMKAP010000103.1 GCA_946410505.1 uncultured Clostridia bacterium | reverse complement strand
ACTCCTATTCGCTATCTTTTTTTACTTGCTGTCACACATCATTGTAAACCCTACAGTACAAAGAGTATTCTGCTGTTTCTCTCCGTGCTTGGCACTAATAGATAAAAAAACCCGGCTGCCGAAGCAGCCGGGAAACAGGGAGAGAAAAGAGAGGATAGATAGCGATTCAGACCAGTGCGGCGCCGAGAGCTTTGCAGGCGGCTTCCGCCTCGTCGTCGGGGGCGTCGTTGCAGATCACGCTGTTTGCCGCGAGTGTGATACCGGAGGCTGCGCAGTCTTCTTCCCAGGTGTTCATCCAGTCGCCGCCGCCCCATCCATAGGAGCCGAAGAGCGCGACCTTCTTCCCTGCAAGGGAGTCTTTAACCGCTTCGAACATGGGGGCAAATTCGCTGTCCTCCAGTTCTTCGTTGCCCATGGCGGGGCAGCCGAAGGCGAAAGCGTCAAATCCGGCGGCTTTGCCTGCGTCAAAATCCGAGGCGCTGAAAAGCTGCGCGGAAGCGCCTGCACTCTGGGCACCTTTCACAACGAATTTTGCCATGGCCTCGGTATTGCCGGTGCCGCTCCAGTAAACAACTGCCACTTTGTTCATGATACAGATTCCTTTCTGACATAAATTATTGTAAAGAGACTGCGAGCTGGGACAGCGTGAAACCCGCGTCCAGAGAGCGCTGATAAGCCTCTGTACATTTACGATATTTTTCGAAGGTCTTTCGTGCGGTTTTCTCGTCTCCATAGACCTTCCAGTAGCCTGTGAGCTTACAGTTCTGTGCCTTGTTTTCTATGAAACCGCGCACATCCTCCGGCGGGTAGCTGAGAAAGAGCCCAATTTCATGGGGAAACCCTTCTTCACTCTGCAGGCGCTCACGCAGCCGCGAAAGGCAGCACGCGACGCTCCAATCACGATAGCCGGCCTCTGTCAAGAGTTCCCGGGCGGCGCGCCTGTTCAGATCCTGCCGGAGCTCCTTCGGCCGGAAAACGTAGAGCAAGGCTTTTCCCGCACGGTATCGGAGCGGAAGAACGCAGAGTCCTCTCGGTTCAAACACTCCGTTGAGTCTGCGCAGATCCGCCGTCATCTCTGTACGGTTGGGATAAGGGAAAGAAAACATGCTTCCGGTTTTGAGCCCGGCCAGTGTAGGGGCACAACACTCGACAAATACGTCCTCAGACATAGCCGCATCCCTCCTTGTGAAGAAGTATGAACCGATCGCAGCAGACTTATACCGCGTGTTTTTCCAGCACGCTGCGGAGCGCGGAAAGGGAAGCGGAGCGGCAGTATTCCACCTTCGTATCACTGCCGCGGATCTCACACAGTGCACCGTTCAACATTTTATGAGACATGGTGTTGGTAAAGAAAATCATCAGATCGGGGCTGCCGAGCTTGGCTTTCAGACCGCCGCGGGGCTTTGTGAATACGTTTGCCTCACATCGGTACTGACGGCAGAGCTCAATATAGCGGCGTTCCATGCATTCATTTCCGCCGACAATGACGACACTCATGGTCAGACTCCTCTCAAATCTAAGTTAAAGCAATCTAACTGTGATTGGAGTTTAACACGTCTAACACCCATTGTCAAGATGGGAATTCGTTTTCTTTTTGCTTCCGTTTATGATAATGATTATATAACGGCGAAAAGTGTAAAGGCTTTTCGCCGCACAGCCTTGCTGTGCAGCAAATCAGCCTTGCTGTTTTGCCATATACGCATCGCAATGAGCATCGGGCGAATGATTTTTGAATCCTTCGCTGCTGCGATGATCAGTATTGCGCAATCTCGCGGAAAAGCCCTGTGGCAGCAATGAAAGCGCACAGATTTCCGTTAACTTTATGTTGCATTTCGAAAAAAAACATAATACAATATATAGCGAAAAGATTAACATAAAACAGGAGGATCGGATGATGAAAACCGTTCTGGTTACGCTGCCTGTTAAAGAGCGGCATAAGAAGGTGCTGGAGAGCGCCGGGCCGGACTGCCGCTTTGTTTACTGCGGCATGAATGGCGCAACGTCGGAGCTTGTACAGCAGGCGGATGTGATTCTCGGCTGTGTACCTGCCGGTCTGATCCAGGCCTCGCCTCGCCTGGGCCTCCTGCAGCTGTATTCCGCCGGCGCGGATCCCTATATTGTCCCCGGCGTTTTGCATGAGAATACGATTCTTACCAATGCCACCGGCGCCTACGGCAAGGCTGTGGGGGAGCACGCCTTTGCCATGGCACTTGCGCTGCAGAAAAATCTGCACCGCTACCGGGATGCGCAGCGCGCCCATCGTTGGACGGATTTCGGCCAGGTCTGCTCTCTGGCCGACTGCACGGTCGTCATTGTCGGCCTGGGTGACATCGGGCTTCATTATGCCAGACTCTGTAAGGCCATGGGCGCGCATACCATCGGCGTCAAGCGCCGCCCGGGTCCCTGCCCCGAGGGCGTGGACGAGCTGTGCCTGAGCGCTGAGCTGGACGCGGTCCTTCCGCGGGCGGATGTGCTCGCTTCCTTCCTTCCCGGCACGGGCGATACCAAAGCCCTCTATACCGCGGAGCGCTTCCGCGCAATGAAAAATACCGCTGTCTTTATCAACTGCGGCCGCGGCAGTGCGGTCAAGACGGAGGTGCTGGCGGAGGCTCTGCGCTCCGGCCGGATCGCCGCTGCCGGCATTGACGTATGCGAAACGGAGCCTCTGCCGGAAGACAGCCCTCTCTGGGAGCTGGAGAATCTGCTGATCACGCCACATGTCTCCGGGAACTTCCACCTTCCGGATATACTGGAAAACATCGTGGCGATTTCGGCCGAAAACCTGAACGCATATCTTGCGGGGCGGCCGCTTCGCAACATCGTGGATTTTGAAACCGGGTACAAACGATAAGATCCAATCTATATAGACAGAGGAGAAAAGAGATATGAAATGCCCGTTTTGCGGATACACCGAGAGTAAAGTGATCGATTCCCGTCCTGCCGAGGAGGGCGCCACCATCCGCCGCCGCAGAGAGTGCCTCGCGTGCAGCAAACGCTTTACCACTTATGAGATCATTGAACGGATGCCCCTCGTCGTCGTCAAACGGGACGGCAGCCGCCAGAGTTTTGACAAGGTCAAGCTCATCAACGGTATGGTCCGTGCCTGTGAGAAACGCCCCGTTCCGCTTCAGACACTGGAGCAGATCGCGGATGAGATCGAGCAGGAGCTTCAGAGCAATCTGGAGCGCGAAATCAGCACGGTCAACGTGGGTGAAATGGTCATGAAGCGCCTGAAAGATATTGACGAGGTCGCCTATGTTCGTTTTGCCTCTGTCTACCGCAGCTTCAAGGACATCAACACCTTTATGGAGGAGCTGTCCAAGCTGCTGCTGGACAAGCAGTAAGCCTGCCGACGCGGCGTTCCTAAGCCTCCTTTGCGCAAAAAAACACATTTCCGGCCTCGTCCGCGGTCATGAGAAATACCTGCTTCGGATCGGACCGGCCGTGTTCACGCAACTGCCGATCCAGCCACTTCCGATCGTAGCCAAGATGCGTCAGGTTATCGTCGATAATCCTGCCGTCGCTTACGATTACGCTGGGATAGCCGGGCTGTGCGGTTGCCACCCCCATCTGCCCGGCAGTCACGGGCTGTGCCTCGGCAATGGGAATCACGTTGAGGGTGCCGTTTGTTTCCAGAATGGCGTATTGGACCTCGTTGATGTCGAGGATCCCGCTGCTGCGTATGGCCTGCATCAGTTCATCTGCGGTGAAGCGGTTTCTGCGCATTTCCGTCTGGTTGAGCTTCCCGTGATCGATAATCAGGCAGGGGCGGCCGTAAAGCAGGGCACGCACGCGGATACTGCGCATGCTCACAAAGGCGGTCAGCAGCTCCAGGGCTGAGAGTACCGCGATTGCCAGCAGGGGAGGCAGCATCGGCTGCTCCGCCTCCTCGAGCGGGTGGGCGGCCAGATCGGCAATCAGCGCCGCCACCACAAATTCCGACAGCTCCATCTCTCCTAACTGGCGTTTGCCCAACAGACGGAGAAAGAGCATCAGGACGAAGTATACAATGACGGTTCGCAAGATAATAATCCACATAGGGTTAGTTTGACCCGGGAGAAAGGAGCCTATACCATGAAAACGATCATTGCCAGTTATGAGGACTGCAATGCAAAAGCGGCGGAACAGATCCGACGGATTGTAGCTGAAAAGCCCGACGCGGTGCTTGCCCTGTCCGCCGGCCGGACGCCCCGGGGCCTCTATGAGGAGCTGTCCCGTCTTTGCGCGGCGGGGGAGCTGAGCTTCCGGGACGCCAGCCTTTTCGCCGTGACGGAGTTTGAGGGCGTGGATGAGGAGCAGAGCTGTCGGCATATGCTGGAGAGCTGTTTTGTGGAAAAGACGGACATCCGGCCTGAAAACTGCCACTTCCTCAGTCCCGAGACGATCGGCGATTACGACGCGCAGATCAAGGCCGCTGGCGGCCTGGATGTGGCGGTGCTGGGTCTTGGCGCAAACGCTCATATCGGCTATAACGAGCCCGCTGTCCCTTATGATTCCCTGAGCCACCGCCAGAAGCTGACTGACGCCACCAAGCGCCAGAACGCGGAGGTTTTCGGCTCCGAAGATGCTGTGCCGGAGTATGGCTTCACCATGGGTATCTACACGCTGGTCTGGGCAACCGAGATCATTGTGCTCGCATTCGGCGAGGAGAAGGCGGACGCTGTTCACAAGATGCTCTATGGCCGGGATGACAGCTCCGTCCCTGCGGCTTTCCTGCAGATCCCCCGGGATGTGACCGTGTATCTGGATGAAAAAGCGGCAAGCAAGGTATAAGACGATGAACGACAAACAGTATTTATGACAGTCATGACTCCCGGGAGGGTATGAGAAAAAGGGGATGTGAGTTTTCACATCCCCTTTCATCATCATATCATGTTTCTGTATTCCGCAGCGTTCTGTACGCTGTCGGGCGGGAAAAACTCTTCGACCGGGAAACGGATTCGCCCGAAGAGCTCGCAGGGATCGTCCTCACTGCTGCCCGGGCATTCCTTTTCCGGCATGCTGTAATCATAGGCCGGGATCAGAAGCTGCGTGTCACGTTCCAGGCGAACAAGGCTGAACTGACCCACCGTCACATACCAGCGCCGCCCTGCGCTGTTCAAGACCAGTGTCTCCGGGAAGGCGTCGGTGATATAGGCGGGAATATCGCCTGGCTCCAGGTCTGCAGGCGGCTGGGTACCGGGGTCTACCAGCTTCATGTGCAGGGCGATCGGGTCCACGGCGTTAACGACGGCAACGGGAAGCTCATCACCGCCGAGTACGGGCGCGGCGGCATCGGAGGAGAAGGTCATGGAATTGCCCTCGCTGCCGAAGAGCATGACCCGTTTGTCGAAAATAGCGAGGCCCAGAGCTGTCTCTCCGGCCGGGAAGGTCTCGGCTGTGATACGGTAGAAATAGGTACAGTCAACGGTATAGTGGCCCCGGTTGAAGCTGATGGGCTCCACCTTGACGGCCACATGCAGCAGCTCCGCAGACCGGGGCCGGATGCTCAGCGCACTCTCTATGTAGGTCTGCGATGTGACGGTAGGATAGACCCGCAGATCGTCAACACAGTCCTTATCACGGCAGCCGTCGAAGATCTTGCGGGTACTGACGGACACGGCCTCGCGGATCTGCGGCGTTTCGTCGGGCCGGTTCGGCACAACTCTCTCGGGCATAACAGCACCTCCATGCAAATGGTTTCAGTACAGTCTATGCGGGCAAGGAGAATTTGTGCTTGAAAAATAGGCCGGATGAAGTATAATAAGTAAATAAAACGCGCCAGGGAGGACGGAAATGGATAATTTCGGCTTCATCCACGATAAACTGGATATCAAGATCCTCATCCTCTTCGTGCTTCGCCGCCTGCCCGGCACGGTGGACCCGGAGACATTGCTGGAGATCTGTCAGTGCGACGGCGGTATCGGATATTTTGATTATTCCGACTGCCTCAGTGAGCTGGTGGATACGGGCCATATTGAGGAAAACGAAGACGGCTATCGCATTACCGAAAAGGGCGCCCGCAATGCCGACACGGTGGGCAGCAGCCTGCCCTATTCGGTGCGCGTCAAGGCGATGCACCTGATCGCCCCGGTGGAGGAGAGGCTGCGCAGAGAGGCCATGATCGTGGCCCGGCACGAGGCAGACGAGCACGGCTGCACCGTGGAGCTGGCCATGTCCGACGGAAAAGGGGAGATCGCCCATCTGCGGCTTCTGTGTGCCGGTGAGGAACAGGCAAGGCAAATCGAAAAGCGCTTTCGCAAAAACGCCGAGGGTTATTATCAGAAAATCATGGATTTGTTCACTGAGTAATATCCTAAACGTATTATAAACAGCACACGATCGGTAGTATCCTCTTTCCGTTTCGCGTGTGATTCTGAGTCTGAGTAAAACGGAAGGAGCGATCAAGTATGCATACAACGATACCCGATGGCTATAAGAGCCTGCTTTCCATTTATGACACACAAAAGGCCATCAGCCTGCTCAAGCGCCTGTTTGAGGACCGCCTTGCGGCACTGCTGAATCTCTACCGTGTGTCCGCCCCGCTGTTTGTGGAAGAAAACTCCGGCCTGAACGATAACCTGAACGGCTATGAGCGCCCCGTCTCTTTTGACATTCTCCGTTCAGAGCACCGCGCGCAGGTGGTTCAGTCTCTGGCCAAGTGGAAGCGCGTGGCCCTCAAGCGTTACGGCTTTTTCCCCGGCAAGGGCCTCTATACGGATATGGATGCTATCCGTCGGGATGAGGATGTGCTGGATAACCTGCACTCCGTGTATGTGGACCAGTGGGACTGGGAGAAGATCATTTTGCCGGAGAACCGGAATCTCGATTACCTGAAGCTCACGGTTATGGACATTGTCACCGCTATCTGCGATACGCAGGATACCATGCAGGCGATCTATCCCCAACTGCAGCGCCTGGGCAAGCTGGAGCGCCGCGTCTCCTTTGTGACGAGCCAGGAACTGGAGGACCGCTGGCCGGACCTTACGCCCAAGGAGCGGGAGAACGCCTGGGTCAGAGAGCATAAGACCACCTTCATCATCGGCATCGGCGGCAAACTCAGATCCGGCAAGCCCCACGACGGCCGCGCCCCCGACTACGACGACTGGGACTTAAACGGCGACATCCTCTTCTGGGACGATGTGCTGGGCTGCGCCATGGAGATCAGCTCCATGGGCATCC
>CAMKAP010000102.1 GCA_946410505.1 uncultured Clostridia bacterium | reverse complement strand
TGGTCGCACACGTCCTCCAGCTCCCGCAGGTTGTGGGAGGAGACCAGCACCGTGGTCCCCCGCTCCGCCACATCGCCGAGCAGAAGGCTCCAGACCTGCCGGCGCATCACGGGGTCCAGACCGTCCACCGGCTCGTCCAGCACGACCACATCCGGCCGCAGGGACAGCGCCAGCCAGAAGGCCGCCTGCTTCTGCTGGCCCTTGGAGAGTCTGCGGAAGGGCCGCCGGGTGTCCAGCCGGAAGGCCTCCCCCAGCTTCTCAAAGCAGGCCGTGTCAAAGCGCGGATAGATGTCCCGGTAAAACTTCATCATGTCCCGGATCGTAGCCTGGGTGTAGTAAAAAATATCGTCCGGGATGTAGGCCAGTCTGTCCTTGACGGCGGGGTTTTCGTAGACGGGCGCGCCGTCGATGAGCACCTCGCCCGCGTCCTGCCGATAGATGCCCGCCAGATGCCGGATGATCGTGGATTTGCCCGCGCCGTTGGGGCCCACCAGTCCGTAGACAGCCCCGGTGGGCACCGTGATGTTCAGCCCGTCCAGCGCTTTCAGGCCGTCAAAGGATTTGCTCACATTTTTGACTTCAATCATGCTTCTCACCTCTCACGCGCTCCGCCAGCTCCTCTCCGCTCAGGCCCAGCAGCTTCAGCTCCGCCGTCAGGGCGTCCAGTTGGCCGAGCAGTTCCTCCCGCCGCGCAGCCGCGGCGCCGCTCCCCTCGCGCACAAAGCTCCCGCGCCCGGGGACCGATACGATATAGCCCTCCGCCTCCAGCTCCCGATAGGCCCGCTGGATGGTGTTGGGGTTGATGGCCAGCTGCCCGGCCAGCTCCCGCACCGAGGGCATTTTCGTGTCCGCGGGCAGCGCACCGGTCAGGATCAGCTGGCGGAAGCCGTCCCGCACCTGTTCGTAGATGGGCCGCGCGTCGCGGAAATTAATGGAGATCATCCCGGAAATCCCTCCCCCTTTTCAAGTGTCTCAGCTGTATTAATCATGTTAGCACAGTTAAGATAGCACAGAAAAGCGCCCTCTGTCAAGAGGGTAAATTCTTAAGATTGCGGACATGAGGAAGCGTCGTACAGGCCGCTCTTGTTCTTTCGCCTGTCTTATGCTACACTTTTGCAAAAACAAAGGAGGCACGCCATGCTATTTCTCGAATATCCCCCTTGCAGCACCTGTAAGAAGGCCAAGCAGTATCTGATCGACCGGGGCATCGCCTTTGAAAGCCGCCATATCAAGGAGCAGAACCCCGACTATGAGGAACTGAAAGCCTGGTACGCGCGCAGCGGTCTGCCGCTCAAAAAGTTCTTCAACACCAGCGGCATGCTCTATCAGTCTATGGGACTGAAGGACAAGCTCCCCACCATGAGCGAAGAGGAGCAGCTGCACCTGCTTGCAAGCGACGGGATGCTCCTCAAGCGCCCCGTGCTTGTCACCGACAATCTGGTGCTCACGGGCTTTCGCCCCAAAGAGTGGGACGAGAAGCTCTGATACAGGACGCAAAAATCCCGGCAGATTTCTCTGCCGGGATTTTTGCATGTCTCTCAACTCAGCCCATGATGATCACGCCGGTGCCGCTGCTGCCGTCATCGCCGCCGACAACGCTCGCGTTGCCGTTGGGGTCAATGATGGTGACGCTGGCGTCATTGCCGGTCGTGGTGTTGGCTGGGGCGGTGTTGTTCACGATGGGGTATGCCGTGTCGATGAAAGGAGAATAGATGTAGCCGACCTTATTGTGGAAGATGACCTTGGTCCAGCCGCTCTCTTCCCCGATGACCAGGACCTTGTCGCCGATGTTGACCTGATCGATGATGGGAGTATCGCCGGAGCCGGCTTCCGCGCGCACATTGATGCCGGAGCCCTGCACATAGGCGGTGTAGCCGTTCTCCTTTTCCTCATCCGTCGCGGTGGCGGTGGGAGCGGCGAAGCCGTCAGGCGCGGGCGTAGGCGCGACAGTGGGGGTGGGCGCCACAACGGGCGTGGGCTCGGGCGTGGAGGACGGGGCCGGGAACGGCGTCACGACCACGGTGGGCGTCACCACGACGGCCGGGGTCTCGGGTGTGACCAGCGTGGGATCGGCACCCTCAAAAACACCGCTCTGAACTTCCTCATTCTGGGCCTCCGGCTGCTGGTTCCGGGAGCCGCAGGCGCACAGCGCAAGCGCAAGAATCATAACCAGACTCAGCGCAACGATCCTTTTCATGGAAAAACCTCCTGCTGTATGGTTTGGTACGGTTTCAAGCATTTTTCTTCCGTTGATTGCTGTTTATTACTATAGCACAGCTTGTCAAGAATGAAAACATAAATTCTCTTAATTTTCCGCCGGAATCGGGGGCTTTTCCCTTTTTCGGGAAAAACTGCCGGTTTCGCCGTGCTTTCCGCTGCCTCAGCGGATCTCGATGGCCGGTGTCCAGTAGTGCTGCTGATAGAGGTCGGTGAAGCGGAAGCAGAGGCTCACGTCCGCGCCGACGGAGACATAGGACAGCTCCATATCCTCCGTGACGGTCATCGGTTCGCCCAGATAATAGGCGTTTTCAAAGCTGCCGTCATAACGGTAATAGTCGCAGAGGAAGTCAATGGTGTCGCCGATCCGCAGGGGCGAAGGCTCCTCGCTGTCCGGGTCCAGATAGCTCTTGGCCACGGTCTCGGTCTCGCCGTTGATGTACACGCTGCGCGCGCCGACGATCGCGCCGTGGGGATTGTCCGCGTCGAAGCGGACCAGGAGTTCCACCCGCTCGCCGTTGATCAGGGCCGGGATGCGCCCGGTGCTGACCATTTCGCTGCCCTCGCCGGTGGTCGTCTCATGGTAATAGGCCACGGGCTGTCCGTTGACCGCAAGCCAGGTGTCGTCCTCCGGGGCCAGGAGATTGCCCTCCTCGTCGAACTTGAACACATCGTCGTTGCCCATGTCGATATAGCCGCTGCCGTCGTCCACGAACATGTTCAGGTCCAGGCCCTCCACCAGTTCCCACTGCTCTTCGGGCAGGGCAATAACCTGTTCTCCCGCGCTGTTGGTTGTCCACTGCAGGGAGGCCGCGTCAAAGCGGTTGTCGGCCAGATAGGCCACCGTGTCGTCCACGCTCATGGAGCGGCCGGAGAAGAAATCGGTGTTGCTGCCGGACAGGCCGCTGATGGAGCCGTAGTTGCCGCCCAGGAAGGCGCTCAGCAGCTCGTTGATCATCTCGGTGCTGTCATAGGCGGAGTAGGAGGAGCTGGAGCCGGAGCCGTAACCCGAACCGTAGCCCGAGCTGTAACCGGAGCCGGAAGAGCCGTAGTTTCCGAAGATGGAGGCGTAGGGGTTGCTGCTGCCGCCGGTGGAAACCTGGCCGCTGACCTCGAGGCTGGCGAAGTCGCGGATGCACTGGGCGTAGCTTGCGTCCAGACCGATGGCGTTGTAGGTCTTGATGGCAGAGTCCACAGAGCTGGCCTTGCGGTACGGGAAGTAGATGGACAGGCCGTAGGAATTGCTCATATCCGAGCTGGTGCGGTTGTATTTGACCGCGCTCTGCAGGGCCTTCGCCAGCGCGGCGCCCTCGTCGGTGCCCAGGTTCTTGGCAAAGTGCACCAGGTCGATCTGGTCGATCATGGTGCTGCGGGCAAACTCGCGGGTGTTGTTGCGGGCCGTGGAGACCTGCTTGTAGCTGTTGCCGTTTACAAGGCTGCTGATGGACTTGGCAAAGGCCTTCAGCCGGGACGGCACGGTGTGGGACAGCTCCGCCAGATCCACCACGGAGAGGGTCGCGGACTGGCCGCGGGTCTGGCTCTGGCAGGTGGAGACGAAGTCGTCCACGATATTTTTGCCGATCTCGGTGGTGGGCGTCGAAGTGTTGCCGGAGAGCTTGGTGAGCCAGTTGGTGTAGTACCAGCCGATGCCGGGCTCGGTCTCCTCGGAGGCGATCATGTAGTCGGCGTACTGGTCCAGCATCAGCCCGGTCTCCACCGTGGCCATCAGGCAGGCGTCAAAACCTACGAAGTCGAAGGTGACGCCGGCGTCGCTCAGGGCGGTGTTGAGCCCCGCCAGGGTCATGGAGCCGCTGTTGGGGAACTTCTGGTCGTAGCCGTAGCCGCTGACCGAGCCGCCGCCGTGGTCCCAGAGGATCAGCTCATTGCGGTCGGCGGGATAGTTCTTCGCACACCACTGGATGAAGGCGGTCAGGGTGGCGGGGCTCGTCATGGAGACGTTGCCCGCGTTGTCCGAGAGGCGGCGGAGCTGGCCGTTTTCCACCTTGTAGATCTCGTTGACCCGACTGCTCATGACCTGGTTGTTCCAGCGGGTGCAGCCGCCGGTGTAGACCAGGAGATTGATCTTGTCGCTGACGGTGGCCTTGGTCATCTCGATCAGGTCCTTGGTGGCCATGGCGCTGCGGGACTCCAGATCGGTGCCGCACATGTAGACCATGATGGTCACCGTGTCCTTGCCGCCGCCGCGGATCACGGTCCTCTTTTCGCGGGAGCCGGAGGCCACCGCGCTGTCAATCGACGAAGAGTTGGTGTTGACGTAAGTATCGGAAGAGGACGATCCGCCGCTCCCGCCGCCAAACAAGCTGGCGTAGGGATTGCTCGAGGACGAGGAGCTGCCGGAGGAGGAGCCGCCTCCGAAGATGCTCTCCAGCGCGCTGTCATAATCGGAATAGGAGCCGGAGGACTGGCTGTAGGAGCCGGACGGCGTCGAATAGCTCGCGGACTCTTCCATGCCGCTCCCGCCCAGCATGCCGGAGCCGAACAGGCCGCCGCCACCGCCGAGCAGCAGCACCGCCGCCGCGATAATACCGATCAGGCTGCGGCTGCCGCCGGCGCGGGTGGTTTTGCCGTTGTAGCCGCTGCCCGTGCGCTGCTGCTGGCCGAAGCCGGGGCGGGTCTCCTCGCCGCCGACGGAGCCGATGTTCAGCCCCTCGCCGCGGCGCTTCACGCCCTTGCTGTTATTGGTCACATATTTTTCTTTTCCCTGCGGCCTCTTTTCCAAGAAGATCGCCTCACTTTCTTTTCCTAATTAGTTAATGTATCACATTTTTTCTCCTTTGAACAGTCCCCTGACAGATTTTTCCCGCTTTGGCTTGCAATCGCGGCGGTTTTCGTGTATAATCCTTCCGCAATCGAATACGGAGGGTTACCGAAGCGGTCATAACGGGGCGGTCTTGAAACCGAAACGCCATTTTGGAAGCCGCCCTCCGAAAAACCTTGTATTTTCAAGGGCTTCCGGGTATCATAGAAAAGAGATTTTGGGAAACTTCTCTCCTAAAGTTCTCTCCTTTTTCCACGGCACTTTTTTCAAAAACCAATCGGCTGAAAAGACATGGAGGGTTACCGAAGCGGTCATAACGGGGTGGTCTTGAAAACCATTAGGGCAGTGATGTCCACGCGGGTTCGAATCCTGCACCCTCCGCCAAAAATCCAGTCCACAAGCGGGTTTTCTCGTTTGTGGACTCTTTTTATTTTCAGAATCAGCCCGGTTTTTGCTTCAAAGTTCTCTCCAAAACGGGCGTTTTTTAGGAGAGAAGAGGGTTTTTTCCGTCAATTCGAACTCCCCATTTCAAGAAATCACACTGAGCGCGCCCTGCAAGCCATTTACCATAGCGTCCGCCGAGGAAAGCTTTGAATTGTAATCCAGATGCGCGTAGACATTGGCCGTCGTAGAGAAGTCGCTGTGGCCAAGCCATTCCTGGATTTGCTTCATTGGTACCCCGTTGGCAAGCAGCAGGGACGCGCAGCTATGTCGTAAATCGTGATACCGTATTCTCCTAAGCCCGTTCTTTTCAAGCAGCTTGTGGAATGTGTCTGTAAGGTAGTTGGGAGAGATTAGAGTTCCCATCTCATCTACGCAGATGTAGTCCAGGTACCTCTTGTCATAGCTCCTGCCGCAAACGCGCCGATATTCAGCCTGCTGTTTTTTCTTTTCTAAAAGCAAATCCTTGAATACCGACACCAGGGGCAGCGTCCTCATGCTGGATTTCGTCTTGGTCGTGTCACGCGCTTCTTGAATCTTTTTCCCATCTATACAACAGGATGTGACCGTGTGACGGATGGTGATCGTGTCATTTTGAAAGTCGATGGCATCCCACTTTATCCCAATCGCTTCACTTCTTCGCAGGCCATAGAACGCGCCAAGGAAGATAGGGATTTCGAGCTTGCTCCCTTTTGCAGCCTCAAAGAGCTTTTGCACCTCATCACTGTCGTAAAAGCTGCCGACAAACCGATTCGCTTTTGGGCGGTCAACCTTGTCGGCAGGATTGACCTCGATCAATTCAATCTTCACCGCATATTTTAGCGCCCGATGAAGCAGCGTGTGATAATGGATAACTGTGCTTGCAGATACTTTCTTTAGCTGCTCCAGATAAAAGGTTTGAATATCGAGGGCTTTCAGTCCGCAGAGCGTAGTGTCAGCTTTCTTGAAATAGGGAACGACAACACTTTTGACGATGAAGGAATAGGACGCGTAGGTCGTGGTTGCAATCGTCGGTTTGACGATCTCCAGCCATTGCAGCATATAATCGGAAAACTTGACTTCGTTATCAAGAGGTTTTTCTTCCGGTACATATGTCTTCCGCACCTCCATCAACAGCTTTTCTGCCTTTTTCTTGTTTCCCTTTACCGGGAGTTTGGTAGAAATCCATTTGTTTTTCCGCTTTCCAGCTGCGTTGGGGTAAGTTAAAACGATGTAGTATAGTCCATTCTTTTCTTGCAGATGTCCTGCTACCATGTATATCCTCCTTCTTGTAGAACGATTGGACTTCTGCTGTTGGCACCATTATTCTAATCTTACTAACAGTAGAAGTCCAATCTGCGATTTATTCATTTACACCAGGTTTCAAAAATACCCGCATATAGGATAAGAGGTGGGCCTTCGGTATCCGATAGGAACGGCCTACCTTAATACATTCGATTTTGTTCTCCCGGATCAGCTTATATCCTGTCTTAGTGCTGACTCCCAACGCTCGGCTCATTTCCTCAACGGTCAGAATGTCCGGGTACTCTTTCAGAATCGAACGGTAAATATCACTAAAGCCCATTTTTCACTCCTTTGGGATAAGCTCATAGTCATATCCCATCCGATGATTACAATAGGTACAAGTCTCTTTGCGGCTGCTTCTGCCTATCCGACGCAAATCGTATTTACTGGCTGTGCGGAAGTTATCAGCGCAGATTTTGCAGAGACACATAACGAGGTTTTCCTGTCCGGGAGTAATCAAG
>CAMKAP010000101.1 GCA_946410505.1 uncultured Clostridia bacterium | reverse complement strand
TGAGTATCACAGCCGTGACGGTCATTTCACTTGCCGCATTGCGGTACGCGCAGGCTTTTCGGGATCTGACGGCAACGGTCCGGAGCTTGTTGAGCGGTGGTGAGAGCCTCCTGCTGCCTGTAATGAAATGTCTCGCAACAGCGCTTGTGACTAAGCTTTCCGCCGACATGTGTCGAGACGCTTCACAGACGGCGCTGGCTTCGACGGTTGAACTCGCGGGGAGCCTCTGCGCACTGGGCATCTCGCTTCCCATGATCCTGCAGGTGCTCAAACAGATCGGAGGACTGCTTTGAAGAAGCTGCTATCCCTCTTACTGTGCATTATGTGTTTTTTGTTTTTCGAGCATACGGACGCCTTTGCAGCTTCAAATTCCGATCAGATCAGCGAGGAACTCGGAGTCTCGGAGCTCACAGAGGGACTGAATCAGGAACAGATACAGATCACCGGCAGGACGCCGGCAACTGCCGGCTATGATGCCGAGGGTGCCCTGAAACGGCTATGGGAGGCAGGAAAGCAGCGGCTGGCAGATGAGTTTCACAGGCAGCTTTCCTTTGCGGTATATCTGAGCAGTATCGCACTTCTCTGCGCACTGGCGGATGCCGTGACGGACAACAAAGCAGCGCGGGAGGGCATATCCATCGCCGCCTGCTGTGCAGCGGCATCCGTGATCGCGGGAGACTGGGAAAGCGGGATCCATCAGGCGCTTTCTCTGCTTGGGCAGTTGTCCGATTACTCTCGCGCATCACTCCCTGTAATCTATACCGCTGCCGCGGCAGCGGGGGCTGCGAGCTCCGCACCGATAAAATATGCTGCCTCCTGCTTTGTGATCGAAGTAATGCTTACGCTTTCGCAGCGTCTGCTTCTGCCCCTTATTTGCGCCTATCTGGCGCTCGCGCTCTCTGCCTGCCTCTGTCAGAACAGCATTGTCTCCGCTCTGCAGCGTTTGCTTCGCTTTGCTGCTGTGAATGCCATGGGCTTGCTGACGGCGGGTTTTTGTTCTTATGTGAGTCTCACGGGTCTTGTGAGCGGGAGCGCCGACGCCGCAGCCGTAAAGGCCGCGCGGACTGTTATTTCCTCTGTCCTTCCTGTTGTGGGCGGCATTCTCTCGGACTCTGCCGCTGCTATCTTGTCTGCTGCGGCAGTTGTGCGCAATACCGCGGGCGTATTTGCGATCATCGCCGTATGCAGTCTGTCCATGGGGCCGTTTGTGTTCCTGCTTTTGAAAATGCTCCTTCTTCGCGCTGCAGCAACCCTGGCGGAAATTCTGCCCGACGGGAGGCTTGCGCGGCTTTTGGAGCAGTTGTCTTCCGTGTTCGGCATGCTGCTGGGACTTGTAGGCTGTGATATGGTCATGCTGCTTTTTTCACTGGCGGCCGGAATGCGGGCGGTGACGGGATGATGACGGAAGCCCTGCATCGTTTTTGCGTATTGGCGGTGTTCTGCGGTGCGGCTCTCCGTGTTACCCCGGAGGGGACAGTCCGGCGCATACTGAGCGTGCTTGTGAGTGCTGTCCTCCTGGGGTCGATCTTCTCATTTTTCGGCGGGATGAAGACCGGCGGAGTATTGGATCGTTTCGCCGGCATACAGGAGTACGAGCGCCGCTTCTCACAAAATGCAGAGGATCAGAAACAGCGGATGGACAGGATCGTCATAGAACAGGAGCTTCGCACATATATTCTGAACAAAGCAGAGCAGAGAGGCATCACGATCCGCTCGATGAGCATCGAAATGCGCTGGCAGACAGAAGGCTACTGGCTGCCCTCGAGCCTGCGTATGACCGGGAGCGGTGACACAAGGGAACGGGCGGCGTTTCAAAGAGAGCTTGAGGCGGAGCTGGGGATCCCCGTTGAAAGGCAGCAGTGGGTGGAAGAGGATGGATTGGAAGAAAACGCAGAAGGCTTTGGATAAATTCAAATACCCGCTGCTGGTGCTGGGGATCGGTGTGCTGCTGATGCTTCTCCCGGGAGGCGTGCGTTCTCCCACGGGAGAAGCAGAGCAGGGGGAGAACTTTGCTCAGCTTCTTTCAAAGGCTGAAGGAGTAGGGGAGAGCGTGCTTGTTCTTTCAGACTCCGGGATCGTAGTCGTCTGCGAGGGCGCGGACGATCCCGCCGTAAAGCTCGCGCTGCTTCAGGCGATCCGGTCTTATACCGGCTTTACGGCGGATCATATCACAATCTTAAAAATGACCGGGCATGGAAGGGGAGGATAAGTGTATGAAAAACAGGAAACGGAATCTTACGATGATGGCGGTGCTGGTTTTCGTCTGTGCCGCCGTAGCGCTCAACTGGTCGTACAATAAGAGATGGGGCACACCGGATGCGGAGATGGTGCTGGCAGAGGATACGGCTATGCGTATGGCAAACGCGGAGAGTTCGGAAAAGGTCCCTGCCTCTGCGGCGGAGTATTTTGCACAGGCGCGTTTGACGCGCCAGGTGTCCAGAGACGAGGCCCTGCAGCTTCTGCAGGCAGCAGCTACCGCGGAAACCGCGTCCCAGGAAACCATTGACGGTGCGGTAAACGCAATCTCAGCCATGGCAACCAGCTCCATGAAAGAATCGCAGATTGAAAACCTGCTGATCGCCAAGGATTTTGCGGACTGCGTGGTATACATCGGAAACGATGCGGTCACGGTCGCAGTTCCCGCGCCGACCGAGGGATTGAGCGAAGAAGCCGTAGCCCGGGTTACGGATATTATCTGTTCGGAAACTGAATATGCTGCGGCGCAGCTCAACATCATCGAAGTCCGCGCCTGATCTTCCTTGCCCGACGAAGCCACAAATTGCTTTGTCGGGCAATTCTGTTTGAAAGAAAATATACAAAAGTTTATGCATATTGTCTTTCTTTTTTTCGCATATCGTGATACAATACCCTGACTAGAATAAGGAGGGTATACCTATGGCCGAGAATTATATTACCTGCCAGGAAGAAAATGGCAGCATCAATATTTCCGAAGATGTGATCGCCGGCATGGTCCGTTCCGCTGTTATGGATGTGGAGGGCGTTGCCGGGCTGTCCAATACCGCCGGGGCGGAGATTGCCGAGCTGATCGGCATCAAGACGCTGACCCGGGGCGTCAAGGTGCAGTTTATCAATGATAAGGTGGTCGTGGATACGATCATCACCGTCTCTTACGGCAGCAATATCGTTCAGGTGGCCCGTGCCGTGCAGGAGAAAGCGCTCAACACCGTTTCAGCTGCCACCGGCATTCAGAAGGCGGAAGTAAATGTGCATGTTTCCGGCATCGCATTTGATAAATAATCAGCGGAGGACAAGAGCATGACAAGAACCGCAGCCAGAGAAATCGCAATTCAGCTGTGCTTTGCGGCAGCTTCTGCGCAGCTGGAGCCGCAGGAGCTGGAGGAGCGTTTTTTTGACCCTGAGTATTATGATAGCCTGGCACAGGAACAGGAGCTTTTCCGGGAATACCCGGACGAGCAGCAGCGGGCCTATATTCATCGGCTCACCTCGCTCACGGCGGAACATCGTGAGGAGATCGACGCTCTGATCGAGCGCTATGCCAAAGGCTGGCGTGTGTCCCGCATCTCCAGAACTGCTCTGGCGGTCCTCCGCTGCGCGGTGTGCGAGATCCTTTATATGGACGATATCCCTAACGCTGCCGCCATCAATGAAGCGGTCGAGCTCTGCAAAGGGTATGACGAGCCGGATACCGTCTCTTTTGTAAACGGTGTTCTCGGCGGAATCATGCGCGGAGAGTACGGCGTCAGTACAACGGCGAAAGAGACATCGGACACGACGGACATGCAGGAGTAAAGCATGGAGCGAGAAACGCTTTCCGTAACCGAGCTCAATCTGCGCATCAAAGGGATCCTTGACATGGATCCGATCCTCGGAGATCTCTGTGTACGCGGAGAGCTCTCCAATTATAAAATTTACCCCTCCGGGCACCATTATTTTACGCTGAAGGACAGTGAAAGCAGCCTTCGCTGCGTCATGTTCAAATCCAGTGCCGCCAGACTGCGTTTTCGTCCCGAGAGCGGCATGGGCGTCACGGCCTTCGGCCGCGTTTCCGTCTATCCGAGAGACGGCGCCTATCAGCTGATCTGCTCTGCTCTGCAGCCGGAGGGCGCCGGAGATCTGCAGGTCGCTTTTGAGCAGCTCAAGGCCAAGCTCTCCGCCGAGGGCCTGTTCGACAGGTCCCATAAAAAGCCTCTGCCGCCTTTCCCGAAGAAAATAGCGATTATCACCTCCTCTGCCGGGGCTGCCGTTCATGATATGATCCGCATTCTCGGACATCGCTGGCCGATGACGAAGATCCTTCTTCTCCCGGTCCGCGTGCAGGGAGTGGAGGCACCGCCGGAAATTGTCGGCGCCATTCGCTATGCCAACGAGTTTGATGTGGCGGATCTGATCATCACCGGCCGCGGCGGCGGTTCCATCGAGGATCTCTGGGCGTTTAACGATGAGCGCGTGGCCCGCGCCATCTTTGACTCCAGAATCCCTGTGATCTCCGCTGTGGGACATGAGCCGGACGTGACGATTTCTGACTATGTGGCGGATATGCGGGCATCTACGCCCTCCAATGCGGCCGAGATCGCCGTACCGGACTGGCATGAAATGCGCGATGCTTTGGACAGTTTGGACATTCGCTCGCGGCAGGCTGTGCAGAAAAAGCTGACACAGCTGTCCCAGCGACTGGAAAGCCTTGCGGAAAAACGGGTTCTGACCGATCCCGGCGTCTATCTGGATAACCGCAGAATGGAGCTTGACCACATCCGCGACAGGCTCGCCTCCGCTGAGGAGAGGAAGCTGTCCTCAGACAGGCAGGCATTTGTCCGCCTTGGTGCCGCGCTTGACGCCATGAGCCCTCTGCGCGTCCTGAAGCGCGGCTACAGCCTTACCATGGACGGAGAGGGGCATACTGTCAGGAGTGCATCCGTCCTTCGGCCGGGTGATCGTCTGCACCTCCGATTTGCCGAGGGCGGCGCCGAGTGTACGGTGGATACCGTGAATAAAGGAGAATGAGTATGGCAGGAAAAAAACTGAGCTTTGAAGAATCCCTCTTGCGCCTGGAGGAGATCGTTCGGCATCTGGAAAAGGGCGATCTGCCCCTGAGCGATTCGCTGACTCTGTTTGAAGAAGGGACTGCGCTGCTCTCTTCCGCCTCGAAAATGCTGGATGAGGCGGAGCAGAAGGTCGTAAAACTTCGCAAGGGTGCCGATCGAAAGCCCGAAGAGCTGCCTTTTGAGGAAGACTGATATGACGGCAAAGGAATATAAAAATGCAGTTGATGAGGCGCTGGAGGACTATTTCCGTGCGGATGGCTTTCCGTTCAGCGGTCTTGCAGAAGCCATGCGCTACAGCCTGCTGGCAGGCGGAAAACGCGTTCGCCCCATGCTGGTGCTTGAGTTTTGCCGCATTGCCGGCGGCGATGTAAAGGCCGCGATGCCGGTTGCCTGCGCGGTGGAAATGCTTCACACCTACAGCCTGATCCATGATGATCTGCCCTGCATGGACAACGACGATCTGCGCCGGGGCAGGCCGACCAATCACAAGGTCTATGGGGAATGCACGGCAACGCTTGCCGGGGACTGTCTGCAGGCAGAGGCTTTCGGGACCATTCTGCGCTGCGATCTCCCTGCGGCCAGGAAGGCCGCCTGTGCCGAGATCCTCGCAGGTGCCGCCGGCCTGGACGGGATCTGCGGCGGGCAGTACATGGATATGCTCTGGGAAGGGCAGATCCTCAGCGCAAAGCAGCTCAATGATATTAATAACCGCAAGACTTCCGCTCTGCTGATTGCCGCATGCCAGATGGGCGTTGCGGCTGCAGGCGGAGATGAGGAGATGCTCGACTGTGCCGCGCGTTATGCCTCCGCGGTTGGACTTGCCTTTCAGATTCGTGACGATATGCTGGACGTGCTCTCCACAGAACAGGAGCTGGGAAAGCCGATCGGCTCCGACGCACAGGAACAGAAAAATACATTCATGGCCCTCTACGGGGAGGAAAAGTGTGCTGAGATGGTCAACAAGCTGACCGAGACTGCCAAGCAGGCGCTGCGGGAATGCTTTGACAACTGTGATTTCCTCTGCGAGCTGGCAGACTCCATGGCGACCAGACGCAACTGAAACAGGGCCGGATGGGAGTATTTGTGAGTATATTAGATAAGATACACACTTCCGCTGACATCAAAAAACTGAGCGAAGATGAGCTGGAGCCCCTGTGTGCGGAGCTTCGGGCATTTCTCATCGAAAACGTATCCAAAACCGGCGGGCATCTCGCCTCAAACCTGGGCGCGGTAGAGCTGACCGTTGCTCTGCACCGCGTGTATAACACAGCGGCGGACCGCCTGGTTTTCGACGTGGGACACCAGTGCTACGTCCACAAAATCATTACTGGCAGAAAAGAGCGTTTTTCCACGCTGCGTCAGTACGGCGGCATCTCCGGTTTCCCCAAACCCCATGAGAGTGCTGACGACGCCTTTATCGCGGGCCACGCTTCCAACTCCGTATCTGTTGCCCTCGGTATGGCCAAGGCCAGAACGCTGCTGCATCAAGATTACGATGTAGTGGCTTTTATCGGCGACGGCGCGTTGACAGGCGGCCTTTCGTATGAGGGGCTTGTGTCTGCCGCAGCCAGCGGGGAACCCATGGTAATTCTCCTGAATGACAATAACATGTCGATCGACATGAATGTGGGAGGCACTGCCAGCCTTCTGCAGAAGCTGCGTGTAAAGCCCAGCTACATGCATTTTAAACAGGGCTATCGCCAACTGTTTTACGGTATGCCCTCTCTTTACAACTTCAATCACAGGGCCAAGGAATGGGTCAAAGGAAAGCTCCTGCCGGAAAATATGTTCTCCGCCATGGGCTATGAATACCTCGGTCCTGTTGACGGACATGACGTACATCAGATGGAAACGGTCCTGCGCTGGGCCAGAGATATGAAAAAGCCCGTGATCGTCCATGCGATCACCATTAAGGGCAAAGGCTGCTCCTATGCGGAGGAGCATCCTGACCGTTATCACGGTGTCGGCCCCTTTGATCCCGCAACAGGCGAGATTTACGGGGGCGGTCAGAGCTTTTCCGAGGTATTTGGAAAGACCCTCTGTGCTCTGGCCGAAAAGGATGAACGGATCACTGCGGTAACGGCGGCTATGACCTCCGGTACGGGGCTTGACCGTTTTGCACTGCGCTTCCCCGAGCGCTTCAGCGATGTGGGCATCGCGGAGGGACATGCGGCCGCCATGGTTTCCGGCATGGCAAAGCAGGGATTGATCCCTGTGTTCGCGGTCTATTCCAGCTTTCTG
>CAMKAP010000100.1 GCA_946410505.1 uncultured Clostridia bacterium | reverse complement strand
GATGGCGTCGCCCTCGGCGAGGACGGCCATGCGCCCGGCCACGATGCCGCCGGCCTGTTTGACCAGCTCCTCGGTGGCGCGCAGGGATTCGCCGGTGGAGATCACATCGTCCAGGATCAGGATGCGCTTGCCCTTGATCTTCTCCGCGTCGGCGGTGTCAATGACCAGCTTCTGGATGCTGAGGGTGGTGATGGATCTCACGTTGACCTCAAACACGCCGGACATGTAGGCCTTGGGACCTTTGCGGGCGAGGAAATACTCATCCGCGCCGCTCTGGCGGGCCATTTCGTACAGCAGAGGGATGGATTTGGCTTCGGGAGCCAGAAGATAATCGTACTCGGGGGCGCGCTTGAGAAGCTCCGCCGCACAGTGCACGGTCAGTTCCACATCGCCGAACATGACGAAAGCGCCGATGTACAGGTCGTCGGTCACCTTGCACAGGGGCAGCTGACGCTTCAGGCCGGCAATGTCAATTTCGTATGTCATGGTTCAATACCTCCAGAACAATATCAGCATTTGACTTACTCATTTTACAGGAAATCGGGGAAAAATCAAGAGGCGCGTGCAAAAAATACAGGGGATGCCGTAAGGAAAACGGGGCACAAAAACAAAGAACCGCAGGATTAATCCTGCGGCCCTTCGTTTGGGAGAAAAGAGAGGATTTATAGGAGTAGAAAAGTGTCAGAATCAGCGGCGCTCAGGCGCCTTCGGGCTTGGCCTCGTCGAAGGTAATAGTGAGCGTCTTGCTCTCGCCCGCGCGGTAGAGCTCGATCTCTGCGACATCGCCGGCGGAGTACTGCTTCACGGCAGCCTTGAGTTCACTGTAGCTGGTAATCTCGGTGCCGCCCAGCTTGGTAATCACGTCGCCCTTCTGGATGCCGGCCTTCTCCGCGCAGCTGCCGCTGCTCACATCGGAGACGTAGGCGCCCAGGGGCATGTTGTAATACTGTGCGTACATGGCGCTGTAGCGTTCATCCAGCCAGATGCCCAGATAGGCCTTGCCGGTCACATAGCCCTTGGTAATCAGGTCGTTTGTGATGGATGCCACGTCGTTTGCGGGGATCGCAAAGCCCAGACCCTCCACACCGGAGGAAGAGTACTTTGCCGTGACCACGCCGACCACCTGGCCCAGCGCGTTATACACGGGACCGCCGGAATTGCCGGGGTTGACCGCCGCGTCGATCTGGAACATGTTGATGGACTCGGATTCCTCGGTGCTGATCACACGGTCCAGCGCGCTCACGTGGCCGGAGGACATGGAGAACTCCAGCTCGCCCAGCGGATTGCCAACGGCATAGACCGCGTCGCCCACATGCAGGCTGTCGCTGTTGCCGAAGCTGGCGGGCGTCAGACCCGTGGCGTCGATCTTCAGCACAGCCAGATCGTTGGCCTGCTCGGTGCCCACGATGGAAGCGGTGTACTTGGTGCCGTCGTGGAGCATGACCGTAATGGGGGAATCCTGCTGTACGGCGTACTCAATCACGTGGTAATTGGTGACGATATATCCGTCTGCCGAGATGATGAAACCGGAACCGCTGACAGCGGTGGAGCTCTTCATCCCGAAGTAGTTGGTAAAGGTCACGTCGGTGGTGATGCCGACGACCTGCTGGCAGGCCTGCTCATAGATCTGCGCGGCGCTCATGCCGCCCTTCTCGGCGACGGTGGCGATCACGGGACCCGCTGCCGCGGCGTCCTGTTTCTCGGACACCGAGACCACCGCGCTCTCGTTCTCGCTCAGCCGCGTCTCCAACGCTTCCATGCGCGCATTGAGCTTCCCGGCCGTCAGTGCCGAGCCGGCAAAGCCGCCCAACATGGCGCACACCAGGGCCAGACACGCTGCCCTCAGCAGCCCCCCGCTCTTCTTCGGGGCCTTCTTTTCTCTGCTCGGACGAACGGGACGCTCAGGCGGGGTGTAATACCGGGGCGGAATGGTGCTCTCGCCCTCCGGCTCATAATGCGCGTCTGCGTAGACCTGCTCTTTGTATTCGTCTTTGTTGAAATGGTATTCCCCGTTCGCTGCCGTCTCCGGCTTTTCCTCCGAAACGGGGGAGGCCTCGGCCTCGATTACGGGCTCAGCGGCCGCTTCCGGCTCTGCCGCGATGGGTTCACTCACTTCGATAACGGGCTCGCTGCTGTTCTCTTCACGAACTTCGCCGGCCTCTTCTTCAGGCTCGAACATTTGTGCTTACCTCTTTTGTTTTGGTGTGATTGTAATATAGCCGGAATTTGTGACCTTGTCGTGAACAAAGTCCCAAGATTTTTTTAACATTCCGCAAGGAAAATGTAAACGGCAGGCCGAAGCCCGCCGTTTTATGTCTTTATTATATTCCAAGCAGAATGCCCACATTCTCCGTGCTGTATTCAATCTGCTCCGAAAAGCGGCGCAGATGCTCGCTGTCGGGGGCGAGGAGGGCGTCCTGCGCTGCGATATAGGACGTGCATTCGCGGGCGTAGTCCAGCAATGCGCCAAAGCCAACTTCTTCCGCGCGCTCCAATTGGCGGCAAAGCAGGTACTGCAGCATCCTGTCATAGTGTTCTCCGACGGGCAGCTTCAAACCGTAAAGCGCCGATTCGACCGCCTCCAGCTCTTCGGGCCAGCGCCCGTCGATGGCCTCGGTCTCCCGGAGGCGCGACAGAAAGGAGACGGAGGGCGCTCTGCCGTCAAAGCGCAGCCTCGCAGGATCAAAAGACAGACCGAGGCGCGTGAGAAGCCCGGCCATGTCCATGCGCTCTCCGTTTTCTTCATCGAGAAAGCGCAGCGGCCCCTTCTCTTCCAGCAGCAGATCGCAGACCGCTTCGCAGCTCAGACCCAGACCGCAGAGCTCCATACCGCCCGTATCCTCAAAGAAACGCGGATGCAGGGCGCAGATGTCGCAGAGCGCGTCTTCCCCCAGGGTACAGATCAGCTCGCAGAGCCCGTCCGCGCGCAGAAAAGGGCAGCGCTCCTCCTCTGTCAGCGCAAAGTGCGCGCCCTCACCGTCCCGTGTGAGGCTATGCCGGAGCTTTTCGCCCAGCGCACCGGGAATTTCCTCATAAAAGGCGGCGCTATCTTCGTCCACGTCGATCTCCCAGCCGCGGCAGCAGGAATGCCGGCAGCGATGCGCCCGACAGGCAAAGCTGTCATAGAAGTTCGGGACAATGCTCATGTTGCCCGCCTCCGGCTGAGCTGCCAGAAGGCCACGGCGCTGGCGGCTGCCACGTTCAGTGAGTCTACTCCGTGGGACATGGGGATGCGCACAGTGTAATCACAGTCGGCGATGGTGCCGTCGGCAAGGCCCTCTCCCTCGGTTCCCAGCACAACGGCCAGCTTCTCCTCCGCCATGAGCGCGGGATCATCGATGGAGACGGAGTCCTCCCGCAGGGCCATGGCCGCGGTTTTAAAGCCAAGCGCTCTCAAGCGCTCCAGCCCCGGATGGGGCCAGTCCGTCAGTGCCTCGCCGATATGGGTCCAGGGGATCTGAAACACCGTCCCCATGCTGACGCGCACAGCCCTTCGGTAAAGTGGATCGCTGCAGGAAGGCGTGAGCAGGACGGCGTCCATTCCCAGAGCGGCGGCGGAGCGGAAAACGGCCCCCACGTTCGTGGGATTCATGATGTCCTCCAGCACGGCGATGCGTCTGGCACCGTTAAGGACAGCTTCCGGGGAGGGGAGCGGGCGGCGGCGCATGGCGCAGAGAACGCCCCGGGTCAGCGGGAAGCCGGTCAGCTCCGTGAGCACCGCGAGCGGCGCCGTATAGAGCGGAATGTCCCCGCAGCGCTCGACGACTTCCCGGGCCTGCCCCTCGATGTGCTTGCGCTCCATCAAAAGGGATACGGGCTCATAGCCACCGTCCAGCGCCCGTAGGATCACGTTGGGACTCTCGGCTATGAAGAGACCCTTTGTAAGATCGGCGCGGCTTTTGAGCTGCCCTTCGGTGAGCCGGGCGTATACGTCCAGCTCCGGCGCGGCATAATCCGTAATTTCGATGATGTTGGCCATACTTCGGCTCCTTGCAGAGTGTTCGCGCTCATTATATCCTCCCATCCGCTTTCTTGCAAGTTTTTGCGAAATCCGTTTGAAAGTCCGTTCTAAGGGACACCGTGTTATGTATACTGAAATCACAGAAACAAAAGAGACGCCGTGAACGATCAGCGTCTCAAAAGGGAGGATATACAAATGAACGAAGAAATCACCACCAGTACCGGAATGCAGAATGTGGCGGAGCTGCTGTATCTGGCGGCCCTGCTCCTCGGCGGACTGCTCAGCGCGCTGCTGTAAACACAGAAACCGGATCACAGCCGTGATCCGGTTTTTGCACTTATTCTGTCGTGTACGCGGCTGCCTCCCGCAGGCTGATCTCCTTTTCCCGGGCAATGCGGGCCAGGTCCTCATATTCCGCCTTTTCCCGCCTGACGCCCCAGCCCTCGGCGGTCTTGACGCGCACGGGGCCGCAAGCCGTCTCCTCTGTGCGGATGCTGCGGTGCAGCGTATAGCGCGCACAGGTATATTCGCGCACGCCCAGCGTCGTGGTGTGCCGGAACAGCAGCCGAAGCATCTCATCCCGTTGTTCGGAACGGCACATACAAGTTAACATAACACCGGGCCGGGATTTCTTCATGCCGATGGGCACGGTGTACGTGTCCAGCGCGCCGGCATCCAGCAAACGCTCCATGGCAAAGCCGATGGCCTCTCCGCTCATATCGTCCAGATTGCAGCAGAGCTCCAGCACGGAATCCCCGTCCTGGCCGCTCTCGCCCCAGAGGACACGCAGACCGTTTGCGGCTTCAAAGTCTTTTCTCCCGGTGCCGAAGCCGCTCTTTTCCACCTGCAGCACCGGCATGGGGCCGAAGCTCTCAACAAAATGCCGCAGCAGCGCCGCGCCTGTGGGGGTGCAGAGTTCGCCGCAAATGCTGCCGCCGTGCATGGGGATCCCGCGCAGCAGCCGCTCGGTGGCCGGGGCCGGGACGGGCAGCAGTCCATGGGCGCATTTTACCATCCCGCTGCCCACATGGACCGGGGAGGCAAGGATCCTGCCCGGCCTGAGCTCATAGAGCAGCCAGCAGACCGCCAGCACATCCGCCAGCGCATCCCAGGAGCCCACCTCATGCAGATGGATGTTCTCCACCGGATGGCCGTGTACTTCACTCTCCGCCTCGGCGATGGCGTCATAGACCGCGCGGACCTCTTGCTTCACGGCCTCCGGCACATCCAACGCGCCGATGCGCGCGCGGATCTCGCTCACGCTCGTATGGCGGTGATGGTGGTTTTCTGCCGCGCCCTCCTCATCGCCCTCAATGAGGACGGAGACGTGAGTGCCGCGCAGACCGCACTTTTCATCCGGCGCGGCGGATACTGTCACTTCTTCGGGCAGGGCCGCGTTCAGCCGCCGCAGAAAGCCCGCCGGATCGGGGTGCACTTCCAGCAGCGCCGCCGTCAGCATATCGCCCGCGGCGCCCATGCCGCAGTCCAGATACAGAGTTTTCATTGTGCTGTTTTTCTCCCCTTCGGGTCAATTTCGATGTCTTTAAAATCCGAGCCGAGCTGCTCTCGAATCTCAGTCAGCAGCGCCTGTGCCCGCGCAAGCTGCTGCGCGGGAAACTGTAAAAGCGCCGTTTCTCCCGCTGTGCGGACGCGAAAGTCCGTAAAGCCCAAGTGAAAGAGCCGGTCCTCACTGCGCTCTATGGCGGCAAGGCGCTCATTGGTGATCACCTCGCCGCTTTTCACCCGGGTTGCCAGACAGGCATAAGCGGGCTTGTCCCAGGTGAAGAGCCCCGCCTCGCGGGAAAGACGGCGGATCTCCGGCTTGGTGAGCCCGCAGAGACGCAGCGGGGAGAGGATCCCCAATTCTCCCAGCGCCCGCATGCCGGGCCGGTCGCCGGCTTCGTCGGAGGCGTTGGTGCCGTCCAGCAGCACGGGAAAACCGTCCGCCGATGCATGTGCGATAATGGTTGACATAATATTCGTCTTGCAGTGGTAGCAGCGGTCCGGACCGTTTCGGCGCACCGCTTCCGAGCTGAGTGCGTCCAGCGTCAGCACCGTGGCCTCTACGCCAAGTTCCCGGCACAGGCGCATGGCGTCCCGAAATTCAAAGTCCGGCTGGAACTGACTTTTTGCATAATAGGGCCGGACCTCCGAGCCGTATCTGAGCCCTGCGAAAAGAAGGTATGCGGAATCCACCCCGCCGGAAAAGGCCAGGGCACAGCGGGGGTGTTCGGAGAAGAAAGCTTCCAGGGTCATCGTCGTAATCTCACCTGCTGTACGGAGCTAAGTTGCTGATATTATAATAAGGAAGCCCATGTTTGTCAAAATGTTTCGGCTAACTGCCGTTTTTTGCGGCGAAGCAGGGGAAACAGGTATTTTCCCGGTTGACAGGGGGAAAGCTAAGTGTTAGAATTGCCCGTGTTAAAGGCTTTGACGGAGAACGCCGCCGTGAAAAATGCGCAGAGAGGGCAGGCCTCAGGCTGCAAGCCGCCCCATGGATCACGACGGAGGACCGCTCCCGAGCAGGACGGAGGAAATGCCGCCCCGGTGTGACGACCGTTATTCGCGTCAACGAGTGAAAAACAAGGTGGAACCGTGTAAGCATTTGCACCCTTGGCAATGTGCCAGAGGTGCTTTTTTCTTTTCCTTTGCAAACTGGTTTGCAAAGGAAAGACTCGCGCTTATCGCACTCGGCTTGCGGGGAAGCCTCGCTTAGTCGGCGCGAGGCTTTGCGTTGCTCAGCTCAGGGTGTTTTTGCCGCGGCAAAGCTGCACCAAAAACGAGTTGAAATCCATTTGTGAAAAAACCTGAAAGCTGCGATAATAATAAACAGGAGGACATATTATGAAGATCATCTACCGGGACGGTACCGTCGGCGAGTGCCCGCAGGAGGAGGAACTGCACGTTCTGCGCCACTCCGCGGCCCATATCATGGCCCAGGCCATCAAGCGCCTTTACCCGGAGGCGGATTTCGCCTTCGGCCCCGCCACCCAGAACGGTTTTTACTATGACGTAGACCTGGGCGACCGAAAGCTCGGACCCGAGGATCTCGAGGCGATCGAGAAGGAAATGAAGAAGATCGTCAAGGAGAACCTGCCCTTCAAGGCCTACATGCTCAGCCGCGAGGACGCGAAGAAGCTCATGGCCGAGCGCGGCGAAAAGTACAAGCTGGAGCACATGGAGGATCTGGCGGAGGAGAGCGAGTTCAGCTTCTTCCAGCAGGGCGAATATGTGGATATGTGCCTGGGGCCCCACCTGTGCTACACCAAGGCCCTCAAGGCCTTCAAGATCACCCAGCAGTCCGGCGCCTACTGGAAGAACGACAGCGAGAACAAGATGCTCAC
>CAMKAP010000099.1 GCA_946410505.1 uncultured Clostridia bacterium | reverse complement strand
AGCGCATCTGATAGATCTTGCCGTCCTTGTGGACCTGGACCTCCAGCCACTCGGAGAGGGCGTTGACCACCGAGGCGCCCACGCCGTGCAGGCCGCCGGACACCTTGTAGCCCCCGCCGCCGAATTTGCCGCCGGCGTGCAGCACGGTGAAGACGACCTCCAGCGCGCTCTTGCCGGTCTGCTCCTGAATATCCACGGGGATGCCGCGGCCGTTGTCGGACACGCGGATGATGTCCCCCTCTTCGATGACGACCTCAATATGGCTGCAGTAGCCCGCCAGTGCCTCGTCGATGGAGTTGTCCACGATCTCATACACCAGGTGGTGCAGACCCGAGGACGAGGTGGAGCCGATGTACATGCCCGGCCGCTTGCGGACCGCTTCCAGACCCTCCAAAACCTGGATCTGCGAAGCATCGTATTCCTGTGTGACTTTTTCCGTGAGTTCTGCCATAGTTTCCTCCAAAAACTGTCATTCTGATGAGAAAATGTCGCGAAGCATCCGTGGAGATTCTTCGCTTCGCTCAGGATGACACGCTAAGTTATTTACAATATGCCGCTCTCTGCGCGGCGCAGCAGCGTGGCTGCGGCCATCTGGCTCAGATACACGCTGTTTTTCTCCCCGTCCCGGCACACGACAAAGGACTTGGGAATGTCTTCGGACGCGTTAATGACCTGTCCGGCTTTTTCCGCCGCGGAGAGATATTTTCGCGTCAGATGGGACTGGGAGGTGATATCCAGGTCGAAGATGCCGACAATGCTGTCGGTTCTCACAACCGTTCCTTTTCCTAAATGCAGATACATAGGCTTTTGTCTTCTTCCTTTGTCTGTTCAAATGGGAGAAGTCGCGTATTTCAGGAAACTTTTCTTTCCTCTCGCGGAAAGAAAGGTTTCCTGGCCTTCAAAGAAAGGCGACAAGGGGAAGCATCCCCTTGACCCCTCGGGCAAAACGGGTAAGACGCTGGCCGCTACCGTCGCCCTAAGAGTTTAGCTGGTCATTACCCCGGCCATCCTTGTACAAATCCTGTGTTTTCTCCCGCACGTTCGACCGCTGGCTCGCCGGTCCGCAACCCAGGCAGCGGCGCGAGCGTAAGCGAAGCCTTGCGCGAACGGCGAAGCGCAAGAAGCACGGCGTCCTTGAAAGCGCCCTTTTCTTTCTTACACCGGGCGCGGCGCTGTCTTTCTTTTCGGGCAAGCACCGAAAAGAAAGACAGGGGGGCGCATAAAAACTAACCTATTGCAAACAGTTGATCACTATTCTCGTATTTTCCCCTTCTCGACAAAGATCACCTTACCGCCGGTGCGGCTGGAAATCTCATCGTCCTCGCAGCAGGTGATGAGAGTCTGTCCGCCGCCGATGCGGTTGAGGACAAACTCCTGCCGCCGGGTGTCCAGCTCCGAGAGCACGTCGTCCAGCAGCAGGATCGGATATTCCCCGGTCTCCGCGAGAAAGATCTCCCGCTCTGCCAGCTTCAGGCTCAGCGCCGCGGTGCGGGTCTGTCCCTGGGAGGCAAAGGAGCGGGCCGGACGGCCGTTGATGTGGATCTCCAGATCATCCTTGTGGGCGCCGGTGAGACACTGGCCGCTCTCCAGCTCCGCCTGGCGATGCTTCTCCTGGTGCTCGCAGATATCGTAATAGATCTCGCGCACCGGCGCAAAGGGGTCCCGCACCGTGCTCACCGTGCTGTAGCGGATCGCAAGCTCCTCCCCGTCGCCGGAAAAATCCCGGTGGATGGGGGGCGCCGCCTCGTTGAGCCGTGCCGAGAATGCAGCCCTATATCGGATCAGATGGGCTGAGGCCCTCGCCATGCCGTCTGAAAACTCGTCCAGCGTTTCAAGCAGGGAGGGCTTCTCCCGCCAGTCCTTCAAAATGCGCGTCTTGTGTTCGTAAAGCCTGTTGAAGTCCGCCAGAATCTCCGCATAGCGTGGGCGGATCTGGCAGATGGCGTTATCCAGCAGGCGGCGGCGTACCGCAGCTCCATCTTTGATCAGGTTCAGATCGTCCGGGCAGAAGAGCACGGCGTTCACCTGCCCGGAGAGCTCCAAGGCGGTTTTTTTTACGCCGTTGACCAGAATTTTCTTGGTTTGCCCCGGCTTTAAGCGGATCGACACCGTCTGATCCCGCTCGTGGCTGTGCACGTCCGCCAGGATTTCGGCCTCGGAGAAGTCGAAGCCCACCATCTCCCGGTCGAAGCGCGTGCGAAAGCTGCGCCCGCAGGAGAGCATATACACGGCTTCCAGCAGATTGGTCTTTCCCTGGGCGTTCTGCCCGGAGATCACGTTGGTCCCCGGGTCGAACGTTACCGTCTCCCACTCGTAGTTGCGAAAACCGTTGAGGGCGATCCTGTCGATCCTCATGCCTGCGTCACTTCCAGGGTGAAGCGCTCAAAGCTCACCGTGTCGCCGGGGCGGATCTTCTTGCCCCGCATGGTGCAGACTTCGCCGTTGACCTTCACCATTCCCTCGGCGATCACCATTTTGGCCTCGCCTCCGGTCCCCACCAGCGCCGCAAACTTCAAAAGCGCGTCAAGCTTGATATATTCGGTATTGATTGCAATTTGTTCCATATTTGATTCCTTCGTCATTTTGAGTGGTCAGTGACCAGTGTCCAGCGATCAGTGAAGGTGTCGCTTTGCGACAAATGTATATTTGTCCCCGAAAGAAACACCGTAACTATTCTCTTTTCACTATCTAACCACTGACCACTGGCCACTGATCATTCTCCCGCCCGCAGACGCACCGGCAGAATCATATAAGTGAAGCTCTCGCTGCCGTCGGCGGCCTTGATCACGCAGGGGGAGGAGGCGGTATTCAGGCAGACGTGCAGCGCGTCGCTGCCGGCAGCCTTGAGCGCGTCCATCAGATAACGGTCGTTGAAGCCGATCTCCAGTCCTTCGCCGCTGCCCTCGCAGGAGCAGACGTCCTCGGCCTTGCCGATGGGTGTGGAGCAGGCACAGTCGATGCTGCCGTCATTGAAGAACATGCGGACAGGGCTGGTGTTTCTCTCGCTGATGATGAGGGCCACACGGTCGATGACGGACATGAATTCACTTCGATCCACCGCCACCACATAACGGAAATTCTCCGGGATGGACTTGCGGTAGTTGAGGAAGTCGCCCTCCAGACGGCGGGAAATGACCACCGTATCGCCGATGGTGAAGGAGATGTGCTTGGCGCCCACGGAAACGGTCACAGGATCGTCCTTATCCTCGCAGATACGCTCGATATCGGACAGAGCGGAGCCGGGCACTACGAAGCTGCAGTCCTTCCCCTCGCTGTCCTCCAGTGTCTCGCTGCGCTTTGCCAGGCGGTAGCCGTCCACCGACACCAGCGTCAGCTCCTCGCCGTTCTTTTCAAAGAGTGTGCCGGTATAGATGGGGCGCACATCGCTGTCGGAGACGGCGAAAATGGTCTGGTTGATCATGCTGCGCAGGGTCTTCTGCGGCAGACGCAGGGAGTTGAGGCCGTCCACTCCCGGCATTTCCGGGTAATCCTCGGCGCTCATGCCCATGAAATTGAATTCGCTGCGGCCGCATTTGACCTTGACGCCGGTATTGCCGTCCGTACTGAGCGTCACAATCCCGTCGGGCAGCTTGCGAATCATCTCGCCAAGAAAACGGGCGCCGATCACAACGGATCCGGTCTCTTCCACGTCGGCCGCCACATAGGTATAAATACCTTCTTTCAGATCATAGCCGGTAATTTTCAGATCGCTCTCCGCCTGGAGCAGCAGACCCTCCAGCGCCTGGATCGGGCTCTTGGAGGCTGCGGCGCGGGAGGCGACGGCAATAGCAGACTGCAGAACATACTTTTCACAAGAGAACTTCATTTCAATTCCTCCGTCTCTTTCCAAAAACTTTTCTGTCTATCAATCAATCTTATTTTTTTAGTAGCAATTGTAGTAGAGGCAAAACTTGTGGAAAAGCCCCGCAAAGCCGCAGAGCGCGGGATTTTTGCCTGTGGACGGATTTGTGAAAAAACAAAGCCCTTTCCACATCATCCTTTGATAAAGCCTTGTCAACATTCGACTTTTCCACTTTCCACAGAAAAATGTGGAAGAAAAGCAGCTCATATATTGCTGTTTTTGCTGGTGATGTTGGAGGTAATGTCCCGGATCACACCGGACATATCGGAATCCTTCTGCATCAGATCCTCCACCTTGCGGATGGAGCTGAGGACTGTGGCATGATTTCTGCCTTCAAACTGTTCGCCGATGTCCTTCAGGGAGAGGTTTGTAAGCTGCCGCATCAGATACATGGAGACCTGGCGGGCCATGGCGGTGTTTTTGGAGCGGCTCTGCCCGCGCAGATCCTCTTCCTTGAGGGAATAATATTTGGCAGTCTCCTGAATGATCAGCTCCGGTTTGGGGATTTCGGGACCGGTGCGGGCAATGTCCGCAATGATCTTGCGGATCATCTCTATGGTAATGACGTCGTTCAGAATTTCCTTATATGCGGTCAGGCGTTTGATGACGCCCTCCAGCTGGCGGATGTTGGAGGTGATATTGGAGGCGATGAATTCCACGGCCTCGTCGGAGAGGATCAGCCCCAGCTGGGCCGCCTTGTTGCGGATGATGGCCATGCGCGTCTCCAGATCGGGCGGCTGAATGTCCGCCATCAGGCCGCCCTCAAAGCGGGTGCGCAGCCGGTCGTCTAAAAGACTCATCTCCAGCGGCGGACGGTCCGAGGTGATGACGATCTGGTGTCCTGCCTCGTAGATGTTGTTGAAGGTGTGGAAGAATTCCTCCTGGGTGCTCTGCTTGCCGGCGATAAACTGAATATCATCCACCAGAAACAGGTCCACATTGCGGTACTTGGTGCGGAAATCCTCGGTGGTGCCGTCCTTGATGGCTTTGACCATCTGGATCGTAAATTCGTCTCCCTTAATATAGGCGATGCGCTGCTTGGGATCTCTCGCATGGATGGCCTGGCCGATGGCCAGCAGCAGATGGGTTTTTCCCAGCCCTGAGTTACCGTAAATGAAGAGGGGATTGTAGGCTTTACCCGGCTTGTCGGCCACGGCCACGGCGGCCGCGTGGGCAAATTTATTGGAGTTGCCCACAATGAAGCGGTCAAAGGTATAGCCCTCCATCTCCGGCAGGGAGTTTTCCTCCCGGACACTGTCCTCAAAGTCGTTGATCTCATCCCCGGCCAGGACCAAAAGCTCAAAGTCCGACGAAAAGAGATCGTAGAGCGCCTTTTTGATGGTCTCGCCGTAGCGCTGGGTGATGATGTCCCGTTTGAAGTTGGTGCTGGTATGCAGGATCAGCCTGCAGTCCTCCAGCGCCACAACCTTGCAGTCGGAAAACCAGGCGTTGATGGCGGTGGGCGTCAACTGCCGGGAGAGGACTTTTAATATTTCTTCCCACAATTCCTGGAGAGAATTCATGTCGTACACCTCGGTCGTTCTATCTGCGCGCAATATTCTTAACTATATCATTTTATCATAAATGTGGAGAGTTTTCAATAGAAGAACTAAATATAATAAAGTAGGAAAAATGAGAGATTCTTGTTGATTATAGTATACGATTGTTACCAGCCTGTTTTGCAAATACAAGCTGTGTAGATGCGCCCCCCATTCTTTCTTTTTGGAGCTTGCCCAAAAAGAAAGAACGTGCCGCGCCCGGTGGAAGAAAGAAAAAGGCGCTTGCCAGAGAGGGAAACTCAAGGTCGGAGCGCGGGTCGCCGCCGTCCGAATGTTGGAATGCCCGGTACGCGCGGGTGTCCGCTGCCGCTATGGAGCACAGATCGCAGCGCTCAAAAGCACCACACGGCGGCTCGACGCTCGACAGTCACGCTTGCAGGGTCGGCGTCCCCGACGATCCGAACCTACTGCCCGGCGAGCCGCGGCTCAAAGCGGGCTTCTTTCCCCGTCAGGAGTACCGGGGAGCGGCAGCGGTATGCGGGTGTATCCTCCACGTGTTCCTGCTTTAGCGGCGACTCTGGTTCCTCCCTTGGGTTCCCGTTTTCTGCGAGGGGACAAGGGGACACTTCCCCTTGTCCCCTTTCTTTGAAGGCCAGGAAACCTTTCTTTCCGCGAGAGGAAAGAAAAGTTTCCTGAAATACGCAGCTTGCCGCCTCTGGGCTGCCGAAAAAACTATAGGTTTTGCTTCAGTTGCCGGAGGCGGTAGGTGGCATGCTTCAAGATACATTTCTTTTATTATGAATATAAAAAATCAGGCCCTGGATCTTTCCGGGCCTGATTTGCTTATTATGTTTGCTTACTGCTTCTTGATCTCCTCAAGGATGGCGGTCAGTAGCTCTTCGGTGGTGGGCTTGGGCTCTTCGGGAGCGGCCTCTTCTTCTTCTTTCTTCTTTTTGGCTTCGGCGATCTCGTGGGCCTTGTTCATGGCCTTGATCACGGAGAAGAGCACCAGAGCGATGACCAGGAAGTTGATGATGGCGCCGACAAAGGTACCCAGGCCGAGAACGATCGCCTCGGTGCCGGCGGCTTCATCGGCCGCACGCAGGGTGATGTTCAAGGCGTCGGTGTTGGGGGTGCCGAAGATCCAGGCCAGCAGCGGGGTAATGACGTTTGCCACCAGAGAGCTGGTGATCGCGCCGAAGGCACCGCCGACGATCACGCCGACTGCCATATCCAGCACGTTGCCGCGGGCGATGAAGGCCTTGAACTCTTCAAAGAACTTTTTCATTGTTTTTTCCTCCTATATTTTAAAAATTTAAGGGTTAACAGAACAAAAAATGAGAGTTTTATTGATTGGGCACGAGCAGCTTTTTGCCCCCCATATAGGGCCAGAGCACCTCGGGGATGGTCACGCTGCCGTCCGCCTGCAGGTGGTTTTCCAGGAAGGCGATCAGCATTCTCGGGGGAGCGACGACGGTGTTGTTCAGGGTGTGGGGCAGATAGGTCTTGCCGTCGGCGCCCTTGACGCGCATCTTCAGGCGGCGGGCCTGAGCGTCACCCAGGTTGGAGCAGGAGCAGACCTCAAAGTATTTCTGCTGACGGGGGCTCCAGGCCTCAATATCGCAGGACTTGACCTTCAGATCGGCCAGGTCGCCGGAGCAGCACTCCAGCTGCCGCACGGGGATCTCCAGGCTGCGGAAGAGCTCCACGGAGAAGCGCCACATCTTTTCATACCAGGCCATGGAATCCTCGGGTTTGCAGACCACGATCATCTCCTGCTTTTCAAACTGGTGGATGCGGTAGACGCCGCGCTCTTCAATGCCGTGGGCGCCCTTTTCCTTGCGGAAGCAGGGGCTGTAGCTGGTGAGAGTCTGGGGGAGGGTCTCCTCCGGGATGATCTGGTCGATGAATTTGCCGATCATGGAGTGTTCGGAGGTGCCGATCAGATACAGGTCCTCGCCTTCGATCTTGTACATCATGGCGTCCATGTCGGTCTGGCTCATGA
>CAMKAP010000098.1 GCA_946410505.1 uncultured Clostridia bacterium | reverse complement strand
CCGAAACAGTTCTCATGTTTGAGTATATCAAACGCGAGAGGGAATAACCAATCCCCTCTCGCCCTCTCCCCATGCTTGTCCAACTTCTGCTGCGGGAGCTTATCTACAGTCTGAGGGCGGCCCATACGGGCCGCCCTCTTTTGCTTATGCTTATGCGTTTTTATTTCTGCGCGCTCAGGCCTTGGCGGCCTCCATGCCGGCGGCCAGCGCCGCCTTGTTGCCTTCGAGGAAGCGGGCCTTGCGCTCGCCCAGCTCGATGCGGATGGCCTCGATCATCTTGTCGGTGTCGACACTGTCCTCGTCGGCGCCCATCATGGCGCCCAGGATGGCGACGTTTGCGCCCTTGGGGTTCTTGACGGACTCGGCAATGCCGTTTGCGTCGCAGTAGACCACGCGCACGTCGTCGCGCCGGACCTTGCGGTCGATGATGGAGGCGTTGACCACGATCAGGCCGCCGGGCTTGACCGTGGGCTCAAACTTGTCCAGAGAGGGCAGGTTCATGGCGATCAGCACGTCGGCATTGTCCACCAGGGGAGAGCCGATCTCCTCATCGGAGACGGTGACGGAGCAGTTGGCCGTGCCGCCGCGCATTTCGGGACCGTAGGAGGGAAGCCAGGAGACGTGCTTGCCGGCCAGCATATTGGCCATGGCGACAAACTTGCCGATCAGAAGCATACCCTGTCCGCCGAAGCCGGCGAAAACGTACTGTTTCATCATAATTATTCAGCCCCCTTGTCTTTCTTCACGCCCAGGGGATAGTAGGGGATCATGTTCTCTTCCAGCCACTTCATGGCCTCCACCGGGTTCAGGCCCCAGTTGGTCGGGCAGGTGGACAGAACCTCGATCATGCAGAAGCCCTTCCCCTCAAGCTGGTACTCGAAAGCCTTCTTGATGGCCTTCTTGGTCTTGATGATGTTGGCGTTGTTGTTGACGGCGCAGCGCTCGATGTAGTAGGAGTCGGGCACCTCGGCGAGCATCTCGGACATCTTGATAGGCGCGCCGCACCAGGCCTCGTCACGGCCGTAGGGAGAGGTGGTGGTCTTCTGGCCCACCAGGGTGGTGGGGGCCATCTGGCCGCCGGTCATGCCGTAGATGGCGTTGTTGACAAAAATGGTGGAGATCTTCTCACCGCGGTGGGCGGCGTGAACGATCTCAGCGGTGCCGATGGAGGCCAAGTCGCCGTCGCCCTGGTAGGTGAAGACCAGGGTGTTGGGGCGGGCGCGCTTGGCGCCGGTGGCCACGGCGGGAGCGCGGCCGTGGGCAGCCTCGTACATATCGCAGTTGAAGTAATCGTAAGCAAAGACGGAGCAGCCGACGGGGGCCACGCCTATCACATTGCCGGCCTCCAGCTTGCCTTCCTTGACCAGCTCGTCAATGGATTCGGCAACCAGGCGGTGGATGATGCCGTGGTTGCAGCCGGGGCAGTAATGGAACTGCTTATCGGTAAGCAGCTGGGTTCTCTCGAATACGACAGACATTTACTTACCCTCCTTCATTTTGAGGATCTCGCTCTTGATCTCGCCGGTGGTGGGGAACTGGCTGCCCAGGTGGCCGAAGAACTTGACGGGCTTGCGGCCTTCGATGGCGAGCTTCACGTCCTCCAGCATCTGGCCCTCGTTGACCTCCACGTCCAGAACGCCCTTCACGCCCTCGCGCACCACGGTGTCACGCAGCGGCTCATAGGGGAACGGCCACACGGAGATGGGGCGGAACAGGCCGACCTTCACGCCCTCGGCGCGCATCTCGTCGACCACGGTCTTGGCCACGCGGGCGACGGTACCGAAGGCGGTGATGATGAACTCGGCGTCCTCGGTCTTGTAGTTTTCCCACATCTGCTCGTTCTTGCGGGCCTCGTCGTAGACGGCCTGCAGATCGGCGTTGTGGACGGTCAGGGACTCGGTGTCGATATAAATGGAGTTGATGACGCCGCGCTTTTTGGGATCGTCGCCGGGCTTCCAGCCGGTGCAGGCCCAGGGCTTCTTCTCGGGATCGACCTTGTAATCGACCATCTCGGGCATCTCCACAGGCTCCATCATCTGGGCGATGATGCCGTCGGCCAGGAAGAGGACCGGCATGCGGTACTTCTCGGCCTTCTCGAAGGCGAACATCATGATGTCGATGGCTTCCTGGACGGAAGACGGCGCGTAGGTCAGCAGGTGATAGTCACCGTTGCCGCCGCCCTTGACGCCCTGGAAGTAGTCGCCCTGGGAGGCCTGGATGTTGCCGAGGCCGGGGCCGCCGCGCATGACGTTCAGGATCACGCAGGGCAGCTGCGCGCCGGCGCAGTAGGAAATGCCTTCCTGCTTCAGCGAGACTCCGGGGCTGGAGGAAGAGGTGATGACACGCGCGCCGGTACCGGCAGCGCCGTACACCATGTTGATCGCCGCGACTTCGCTCTCGGCCTGGAGGAAGCAGCCTCCGACCTCGGGCATGCGGGCGGACATGTATTCGGGGATCTCAGTCTGCGGGGTGATCGGGTAGCCGAAGAAGAAGCGGGCGCCTGCGCGAATGGCGGCCTCTGCGATCGCTTCGCTGCCCTTCATTAAAGTCAGTGCCATATTCTTTTCCTCCTTATTCTCTCTCGATCCGGATCGCCACGTCCGGGCAGGTACGCGCGCAGGACGCACAGCCGATGCACGCCTCCTGATCCACGACCGTTGCCGGGTGGTAACCCTTGGCGTTGAGCTTAGTCTTGGAAAGGGCAAGCACGCTCTTGGGACATGCTCTGACACACAGGCCGCAGCCCTTGCAGACCAGCTCGTTGATGGTTACTGTCACCTTTGCCATGATTCTACCTCTTTTCTTTTATGTTTTACGGTTTTTACGACATGTATGGTTATGAGCCGATTGCTCAGAACTCGCGCTTGCGCATGGGCCCCCAGCCGCCCGCGGACTCGAAGAGCACCTGCTCGCTGGGGCCGCCCAGGCCCTTGACCCAGCTGTCCCAGTCCCGCTGCATATAGGTGTCGATGGTCAGGGGGACGCCGATGTACTTCGAGTCGTGCCCCTCGGAAAGGAACTGATCCAGCAGCTCCTTTTTGCCGGAGGTGTAAGCCACGGGGACGCCGGTCTTCTCCGAGACCTCCCGGATCATCTCATAGCCGTCCCGCAGCTCTGCCGCGGTGGTCATCTGGGCCAGATTGGTGTTGTTGATCATGCCGGTGATCTTGAGCCTGCCGTGGATCTGCATTTCCTCCTGCAGATGCATGATCTTCTCCACCGTCCCGGCCAGGGGGCGGCGGATGTTGACCACGTTGAGGACCTCCAGCGCACCGTCCTCCATCTCCATGAAGTCCTGATGGTAGCGGCCCAGGGCGGTGGAGCCCACCGCGTCGCCGCCCACGTCGAACACGACGGTGTCCCAGTCCATGGCGAAAGCGGACTGCACCTCCGCCGGGAGGGAAAGACTCTCGATGCCGGAGCAGGCATAGTTGGGCGAGACCACGCGGATCTCCCGCAGGCGGGCAAGCCGGCCCCGCTCGGTGAGGCGGAAGAAGGTATTGACCATATCCAGATCGATCAGCTCGGTGCGCTCGCCCCGCTCGGCCGCCTTGAAGGCGAAGTTCAGCGCGAGCTCGGTTTTGCCGCTGCCGTAATTGCCGATCAGCACAACCATTTTCTTCATAGTAACGCTCCCACGCGCCGCTCGGAAGCCCGGCGGGCCGATGACGCTTAATCTCTGCTTACTATTCTATCATCGGCCCTGTTGTCCGTCAACGCGCAAACTGCACAAGAATCTTTTTGTTTTAGTGTCATAACGACGAAGTATTTTTAGTTTTGTTTTTAATTTAATGCACATATCATTCGGATGCGCGTTTTTTGAATTTATGCGGTACAGAGGCGCTTCCCGTTCTTTACAGGCAGGAAAAAGGCGCCCTGAAGCGGTTCTTCAAGGCGTCTTTCTTCTTCACATCTGATGCTCCTCGGCGCAGTTGTCCAGGACGCGAAAGCCCGTCCGTCCCGCCTCCGGGATGCGGGTTTTTCGGATGGAGACGGCGTCGAATTCCGCTGCGACGCGTGCCTCGGGGTTCAGGCGCAGATTGTCCGTCGGCTCAGTCACCTGCTTCTTTTTCTTCTTTGCCATAAAATCACCTCCGCTTCCAGTATGTCCGGAAGCAGGAGCGATTACGCGCGCTTCGTTCAGGGCTTCTGCGCCGTTTTTCCGGCATGCAGCCGGTTCATGGCGTTGAGCGCCAGCGCGTTGAGCCAGGTGAGCAGAAGGATCCCGCCGAGAATGCAGAAGCCGATCCCCCAGCCCCAGTGCAGAAAGCCGTACCAGTCGTTTGTCCCGAAGCCCTCCCCCAGGCCGTTTATGAGGATGTTGAGAACATAGCCCAGAGCATAGGCCAGCGGCGCCAGGGCGGCAAACAGGCTGTCCCGCCCGGGGATGCGGCAGCCGTGATCCAGCAGCGCATAGACCGCCATGCTCAACAGCGGCAGCAGCAGGTGCATCCAGAGGTTTGCGCCCCTGTACATGCTGGAATAACCGAAAATGGGACCGAGAAACAACAGCACCACCCAGAAGGTCAGCGCAACGGCAGCCGTACCCGTGAGCTTCCAGCGCTGAAGGCCTGCCGATACGCGCCCGCTGCGAAGCCGGAGCGCATAGACCAGGCAGACCGTGCCGTTGAGCAGGTTGGAGAGGATGGTGAAATATTTGAGGCTCCAGAGCCCGACGTCCGCAAAGCTGCCGGAATCCACCAGGCGAAAGATCAGCGTCAGCCAGGCGGCATAGCCCGCGACGGCGATCAACAGATTGAACCAGATTGCGCTTTTTCGTTTCATGGCACAGCACCGCTCGTTTAATTTGCCTGTATTTTACAGCCTTTTCCGCCTTTTCACAAGAGGAAAATCCGGCTCGACTTTTTTACGCCCGCATCCTTAAAATTCTTGATATTTCCGCCGCGCTCAGGTACAATGCGGAGATGGGAGATTTATCGAGCGGAGGAAAAGAGAATGAGCCAAGAGAACAAAAGACGCTGGGGCGACAGGCGTGACGGCCGCTGGGTGCGGGATGTGCCCGGCCTGACGACCCTGATGATGCACATCATGACCAACCGCACCGACGCGGAGGTGTACTTAAACGAGAAGCTGGACGTCACAGACCTGATGGCGTATCTGGAGAAGGAAAACGCCAGACACCCGGATTACAAGACGACGATCTTTCATGCGCTGATCATGGCCATTGCCCGCATGATCCGGGAGCGGCCGAAGATGAACCGCTTCGTCCAGGGTCGGCGGATGTATGAACGCAACGAGATCAGCCTGAGCTTCATGGCCAAGCGCCGCTTTGCCGACAATGCGGAGGAGGCCTTTATGTATCTGGTGCCAAAGGATGACGACACCCTCGCCTCCGTGAGCTATGAGATCGCGGGCAAGGTCCACGAGGCGCGCAGGAGCGAGCACTCCGCCGGCGGCTTTGACTCCACGGTGGACGCCTTTGCCAAAGTCCCCCGCCTGCTGCTGATGCTGATCGTGCGCGTGGTGCGCTGGCTGGACTTCTGGGGGCTCAACCCCAAGGCCCTCACCGAGGGCGACAGCAATTATTCCACGGTGCTGCTTTCAAATCTGGGCAGCATCCGCGGCCCCGCCGTGTACCATCATCTCAACAACTACGGCTCCAACAGCATCATGGTCACCGTGGGAACGGTCCACAAGGAGAAGCTCCCCATGCCCGACGGCAGCGAGCAGCTGCGCGACGTGCTGGAGATCGGCGCAACCATCGACGAGCGCATCGGTGACGGCTTCTATTTTGTGCGCAGTCTGCGGCTTCTCAAGTATGTCTGTGCCCATCCCGAACTTCTGGACAAGCCTCTGGGCGAGCCCAGCGGCTTTGACTACAACAGCAAGGAGTTTTAAACGATATGGAAGAAATCACCGCCAGGACCCCCTGGGCGCCCTATCTGGGCGAGCTGCCCCTGCACCTTGAGTACTTTGAGGGCTCCATGTTTGACAAGGTGGCGCAGGTCGCCGAGCAGTACCCCGATAACATCGCCTTCACCTTCATGGGCAAGTCCACCACCTACAAGGAGATGATCCGCGAGATCGAGCGCTGCGCCAAGGCCCTCAAGACCATCGGCGTGCGTGAGAACGACAAGGTCACCATCGCCATGCCCAACTGCCCCCAGGCCATCTACATGTTCTATGCCGTGAACCTGGTGGGCGCCATCGGCAACATGATCCATCCGCTGTCGGCGGAGAAGGAGATCGAGTTCTACTTAAACGAGTCCGAATCCGTCACCGCCATCACGCTGGATCAGTTTTACCACAAGTTTGAGAGCATCCGGGAGAACACCAAAGTGGTGAACATCATCATCGCCTCGGTGAAGGACGCCCTCTCCAAGCCCGTGCGCGCGGGCTACATGCTCACCGAGGGCCGGAAAATAAAGCCCATCCCCAAGGACGCGCCCGTGATCCGCTGGCGTGAATTCATGAAGCTCTCGCAGCACTGCTTCTACAACTACCGGGTGCAGCGCAAGTCCGAGGACCCCGCGGTCATCCTCTACTCCGGCGGCACCACCGGCACCACCAAGGGCATCGTGCTCACCAACAAGAACTTTAACGCCCTGGGCCAGCAGGTCATCGCCACGAACCCCATGTTCCGCCCCGGCGACAAGATGCTGGCCGCCATGCCGCTCTTCCATGGCTTCGGCCTGGGCGTCTGCATCCACACGATGCTCTCCCAGGGCGGCCGGTGCATCCTGATCCCCCGCTTCACCGCCAAGAGCTACGCCAAGGACATCGTCAAGTACCGCTGCAACTTCATCGCGGGCGTGCCCACGCTGTACGAGGCCCTGCTGCGCCTGCCCAGCATGGACGGGGCGGATCTGAGCTGCCTCAAGGGTGTGTTCTCCGGCGGCGACAGCCTGAGCGTGGAGCTCAAAAAGAAATTCGACAAGTTCCTCTACGACCACAAGGCCAGCATCCAGGTGCGCGAGGGCTACGGCACCACCGAGACCGTCACCGCCTGCTGCCTGACGCCGCCCCACATGGCAAAGGAAGGCTCCATTGGGCTTCCCTTCCCCGACACCTATATCAAGATCGTGGAGCCCGGCACCGACCGGGAGCTCCCCTACGGCGAGGAGGGCGAGATCCTGCTGGCAGGCCCCACGGTGATGAAGGAGTACATGAAGCACCCGGAGGAGACCGCCCAGACCCTGCGCCATCACGCCGACGGCCTCACCTGGGTCTACACCGGAGACCTCGGCACCATGGACGAGCAGGGCTTCATCTACTTCCGCGGCCGCGCCAAGCGCATGATCATCTCCTCGGGCTACAACGTCTACCCCGGCCAGATCGAAAACATTCTGGACGCAAACGAAAAGGTGCAGATGAGCTGCGTCATCGGCGTGCCCGATCCCTATAAGATGCAGAAGGTCA
>CAMKAP010000097.1 GCA_946410505.1 uncultured Clostridia bacterium | reverse complement strand
GCAGCGGGTGGGATTCGAACCCACGGTACACTTTCGTGTACACCTGATTTCGAGTGTTGTACTCCGAACGGACTTTAGCGGAAGTTGGACGAAAATAGCGCCTCTTTTTGGAAGCCCCGGAGAGCCGTCAAAGCCGCTTATCTCAAGGCAATTTTACCCGCAAAGCCGCATGGCGTCAAGGAATATTTGAACTCACCGCGTCAGCCCTCAAAATGGCCTCCAAAACCGGAAAAAGGAGAGAATTTGGGGAGAACGGAGAGAAATCAGGAGAGAAATACACCGATCTTCTGCTGTTGGCAAAAAAGATGAGAGGTGTATGGCATGAACGCAACGACCCAATATCAAGACATATTAGAGCAGTACCCCATCTACATGACAAAAGATCAGATGTACCGCATTTGTCATATCAGCAAAAAGACCTGCCTGTTCCTTCTGGAAAGCGGCCTTGTCCCCTGCCTTGACAGCGGAAAGAAAACCCGGCGCTTCAAGATCAAGACAACGGATGTGATACATTACCTGGAGGAACGAGATCGTCACCCCGAATACTACAAGCCGCCGGAGGGCTATTACAAACAGCCTCATATCCCCCAGCCGCGCGTCTTGTCCGAGCATGATCTGCTTGTGATGAGGCAGTTCTATGAAAAGGAACTGGCGTCCTGGCCAGATGTAATGACCATAAAGCAAGTATCCGCTTTCACAGGGTACGGAAAAACCTCTGTTGAACGGTGGTGTACCAAAGGGCATTTACAGCATTTCTGTATCAAGCAGAAATACCTTGTCCCCAAAATCTACTTGCTGGATTTCCTTGTGAGTTGGAATTACATAGGGATCGCCGTAAAATCGGAGTTACATATTCAACGGAACAAACAAATATGGGCGCAGGCAAAAACGCACCCTTGAGTGGAGAACCAATCGTGCGTATGATGGAATCGAAGGGAGTGTGTGATATGAAAAAGCCAAGATACTACATTACTTTGAACTCAGAGGAAACCCGTCTTGTGCTGCGCAGTCTCATCCGGATGAAAAACCGCTTGATCCAGGAAGGGCGCTACACGGACTGCGTGGATGAACTGATCGCAAAGATCGCCGCAAAATGACAGTTCAGAATTACATATGGATTTTTGAGCCGCTTATTCTTTCCGGAATAGGCGGCTTTTTTCATGCCCATACATAGCCGCTCATCGCCGTGAGCGGCGAATTTGGTAAAGAAGGAGGAAACCAAAATGGCGAAAACAAAGGTCATTGCCATCGCCAATCAGAAAGGCGGCGTCGGGAAAAGCACCAGCGTGTACTGCATCGGCGCAGGCTTGGCAATGAACGGCAAAAAGGTCTTGCTTTTGGACGTGGACCCCCAAGGTGATCTGACCAAGATGCTGGGCCAGCGCAAGCCGCATGAAATGCCGCTGACGCTTGCCAATGTGATGAACGACATTGTAGCGGGTGTGGAAAGCGGTGGGCATCCGGAAATCCTGCACCATGCGGAAGGCTTCGACTTTGTGCCGGCCAACCGCAGCCTGTCCGCTGTGGAGGTGGGGCTGGTCAACGTGATGAGCCGCGAAACTGTCCTGCAACAGTATGTCGACAGCGTAAAAAGAGACTACGATTATGTGCTGCTGGACTGCCGCCCCTCGCTCGGCATGCTGGTCATCAACGCGCTGTCGGCCTCGGACTATGTTCTCATTCCCGTTCAGGCGGACTATTTGGCTGCCGAGGACATGACCGAACTGATCGGAACAGTACAGAGCATCAAGCGTCAGATCAACCCCAAGCTGAAGATCGGTGGGGTGTTTCTCACGATGGTGAATGAGACCAACTTTCGCAGGGACATCGTGACCTCGGTGAAGGAGAACTTTGGGAAGCATCTGCCGGTGATGAACACAGTAATCCCGGCGACGGTGCGCCTGGCGGAGATTAGCACTGCTGACAAAAGCATCTTTTTGCATGACCCCAAAGGGCGCGCGGCGGACGCCTATCGGAATCTGGTGCAGGAGGTGATGGACATTGGCGAAAAGCAACGTATCAAGTCTGCTGACCTCAGTCGATGACCTGTTTACAACTCAGGCTGAGCGTGACGCCGCCAACCAAGAGAAGGTCGTAGAGATCCCTTTGGATGAGATCAACGACTGCCCAAACCATCCGTTCAAAGTGAGAATGGACGAGGCCATGATGGAAATGGCCGACAGCATCAGACGCTACGGCGTGCTCGTTCCCGGCATGGTGAGACCCAAGCCGGAGGGCGGCTATGAAATGGTGGCCGGCCATCGGCGAAAAATGGCCAGCACACTGGCGCAAAAGGAAACCATGCCCTGCCTAGTGCGCAATCTGACCGACGATGAAGCCATCATTATCATGGTGGATTCCAACTTACAGCGGGAAAGTCTGCTGCCCTCGGAAAAAGCCTTTGCTTACAAGATGAAGCTGGAGGCCATGAAACGCCAAGCTGGCAGACCAAGCAAAGAAAATCCGGCCCCAGTGGGGTCGAATTTATTTTCTCGGTCAAATGAGGAACTTGCAGCGTCAAGCCCAGATGGAAAAACCCAGATCCAACGCTATATCCGCCTCACCTATTTGATCCCGCCGTTGCTGGACATGGTGGACGAGGGAAAGATCGCCATGCGGCCCGCTGTGGAATTGTCCTATCTGCCCGAAAAGGAGCAGTGTACGCTCCACGAAATGATGGAGCTGGAGGACTGCACCCCGTCTCATGCCCAGGCTATCAAAATGCGGCGCTTTGCCGAGGAGGGCAAGCTCAGCGAGGATGTCATCCTGTCCATCATGCAGGAGGAAAAGCCCAATCAGAAGGAGCAGTTTCGTATGCCGAGAGAACGGATCAGCAAGTATTTTCCTGCGGGGACGCCCGCACAGAAGATCGAGGACACCATCATCAAGGCTCTGGAGCTGTATCAGCGCCAAAGGAACCGGGACAGAGAACGGTAGCGCCGCCAAGGGATCGGTATGCCTTTTCATCAAATCAAGAGAAATACTGCGTCCCCCTCTCCACACCTCTCCCCCCGGATTTACCAGCTGTACCAGCCGAAAACAAGAATCTGCTCCTATGCCCCTGCAACGGTTTCATCCGACAGGGGCTTTTTTCATGCCCGGCTGAGCAAGAATTCAGCCGGAGCTTTTAACATGGAGGTTCGCAATGAAACACAAAACAATCCTGCAGTGGATCGCGGCCTTTGCCCTGGCCGTGCTTACCGCTTTTTCCATGCTGCCTGCGGCCACGGCCTACGCCGCAGGCGAAGCGGGAACCGTCACGTTCACCTACTGCTATGACTCGGACGGGAACATGATCCTGTATAACGGGGAAACCAACGTGGACGGATACACCGCCGGCGGCACGGGGCATCCCAAGCCCCGTATGTTCGTTGATGGGGAAACCGCCTACTGTATCCAGCCCGGCCGCCATCTGCTGGTCAACGACACTCTGTACAAGAGTTCCTCCGCCGCATGGAATGCTCTTTCAGTCGGTCAAAGAAAAGCCATCGGCCTTGCCCTTCTGTACGGATACCAGGGCAACTGGAGCAATCTCAGTGGAAGCGATGATGAAAAATGGGTCGCCACGGCGGAGATCATCTGGGAATTTGTGACCGGCTGCCGGGAGTCCTCGCCGCCCTACCGTCAGGTCAGCACGGCCATCTATGATATCCAGTTTGGCAGTAACCAGCCAAACTATGGCACCAAGGCCGTCTATGACACGATCATCGCCCTGATGCAGCGGCACAACACCATCCCCAGCTTTCTGTCCACATCCGCTGATGTCGCGTCCAAAGATCTGGAGTACAAAGATGGCACTTACAGCCTTACACTGACGGACTCTAACGGCGTTCTGTCTGAGTTCAATTTCTCCAGCTCCAGCCGGGCTGTGTCCGTGACCAAGTCCGGGAACACGCTGACGATCAGCGCTTCCGAGCCTTTCCAGGATGTCGTTTGCATTACGGCCAGCCGCAACAACATCCCCACTGTCAGCTCCAGCGCAAAGATTATCGCCTATGGGGATGTGGACCTGCAGGACGTGGTGACCGGCGTGGAGAATGCCGATCCTGTATACGGTTATCTGAATGTGGGGACGCCTACCGGGAACATCGACCTGAAGAAAACCTCGGAGGACGGCGTCGTTGCCGGTATCCGCTTCACGATCTCCGGTGAAAAGATGGAGCAGACGGTAACAACGGCGGAAGATGGCAGCATCTTTGTGGAAGGCCTGGTTCCCGGCGTTTACACCGTGACCGAGCAGAGCATCGACCGCTATCTGCCCCAAGATGTGCAGCGCGTCACCGTGATCGGGGGCAGGACGACGACGGTAACCTTCAACAACGTCCTCAAGCGCGGCGATCTGGTCGTGACCAAGACTTCTGAAGATGGCATGGTCGAGGGGATCAAGTTCCACCTTTACGGCACCTCACTCTCCGATCTGGCTGTCGATGAATACGCCATCACGGATGCCAGCGGCAAAGCCACCTTCAAGGATGTGCTGATCGGCACCGGCTACACGCTGGAGGAAGTGGACACGGCAGCAAAGTATGTCGTTCCCGCTAGCCAGGAAGCCGCGGTTGAGTGGAACAAGGTGACGGAAAAGAGCTTTTCCAACATCCTTAAAAAGTGGAACGCTACCATGACTAAGAGCGACAGCGCCACAGGCGCAGCCCAGGGCGACGCCACGCTTGCCGGGGCGGTCTACGGTGTGTATAAGGGCGACGCGCTGGTGGACAGCTACACCACAGACGGTAACGGTCAATTCACCACGGATTACTACGTCTGCGGCGATGACTGGTCCATTCGGGAGATCAATCCGTCCGAGGGTTATCTGCTGAACTCCGCCATTTATCACGTCGGAGCAGAGGCCACGCTCTACACGGTGGAGTACAATAGCACCGCCAAAGATGTGACCGAGGATATTGTCAAGGGCAATATCGCCATTATCAAGCACACCGACGACGGAGAAACACAGATCGAGACCCCGGAGGTCGGAGCGACCTTCGCCGTGTATCTGAATGCTGCTGGCAGCTATGACACAGCCAAGGATAGTGAGAGAGACTTCCTGACCTGCGATGAAAACGGCTTTGCCCAGACGAAGGATCTGCCCTACGGCATCTATACCGTCGAACAGGTTTCCGGCTGGGACGGCCGGGAGATGATGCCCGCCTTTGATGTGTATGTAGCTGAGCATGGGCAGACCTATCGCTATCTGATCAACAACGCCTACTTCCAGTGCTATATCAAGGTCATCAAGGTGGACGCTGAGACCGGTAATCCCATTCCCTATGCGGGCGCAGGCTTCCAGCTCTATCGCCCGGATGGATCGCTGATCACGCAGACTTTCACCTACCCCGAAGTAACTACCATCGACACCTTCTATACCAATGACGAGGGCTATCTGATCACCCCAGAGAAGCTGGAATACGGTACTGGATATAAGCTGATCGAGGTATCCTCACCGTATGGCTATGTCCTCAGCAGCGAGCCGGTGTACTTTGATGTTACCGCTGACGAAGCCAGTGAGGATAACGCTGTCACGGTTGTGGAGGTCACAAAGGCCAACATGGCCCAAAAGGGCATCATCAAGGTAAGCAAATCCGGTGAGGTCTTTGCCACCGTCACCTCCAAGGGCTTTTACCAGCCGATCTATGAGGTGCGGGGACTTCCCGGCGCAGTCTACGAGATCCGCGCTGCCGAGAATGTGGTCACGCTGGACGGCACGCTCCGTTACTCTGCCGGAGACGTGGTAGATACCATTACCACTGGTGAGGACGGAGAGGCTGTGAGTCAGCCCTTGTACCTGGGCAAATATGAGATCACGGAGATCACCGCACCTTATGGTATGGTGCTGAACACGGAAGTCCGCGCTGTGGAATTGGTCTACGCCGGGCAGGAGGTGGAGATCACCGAGACCTCCGCCAGCTTTAACAATGAGCGCCAGAAGGCCCTGGTGACGCTGAGCAAAACGCTGTTGGCCGATGAGAAATTTGGCATTGGATTGCATGGCGAAGTGGCGACGGTCACCTTTGGACTGTACGCTGCGGAAGAATTGACCGCCGCAGATGGCAGCACGATCCCCGCCGATGGGCTTATGGAGATCGTTTCGATCAACACCAACGGCAGCGCCGCCATCCGGACCGACCTCCCCGTGGACGGCAAGTATTATCTGAAAGAGCTGTCTACCGATGAGCACTATCTGCTCTCGGACCATAAATATCCCATTGTCTTTGACTATGCTGGCGGAGAAATCGCCGTGGTAGAGATCCAGGCCAACGATGGCAATGCCATCCGAAATGAGATCATTTACGGTGAGATCCGCGGGCTGAAAAAGGACGATGCGGGCAATGTGCTGCCCGGTGCACTGATCGGCCTGTTTAAGCCGGACGTGACAGAGTTTACCGAGGCTGCTGCCATTATGACTGCCTCCTCTGCCGAGGACGGCAGCTTTTCTTTTGCCAAAGTCCCCTATGGTACTTGGATCGTGCATGAGATTTCCGCGCCTGCCGGCTATGTCCTTTCGGGCAAGAGCTATGAGGCAAGCATTACCGAAGTCGGCGCGGTTGTCGAGTTGGAGATCGTAAACACCCTGATTCGCGGCACTGTTCAGCTGACGAAGGTGGACAAGGACTATCCCGAAAACAAGCTGACCGGCGCTGAGTTTGAAGTCTACAAGGACAGCAACGGCGATCAGAAGTGGGATAAGGATGATGAAAAGCTCGGCAAGATGCCGGAGGTCAGCGTGGGCATCTATGAGATGGGTGATCTGCCCTATGGAGGTTACTTTGTACGCGAGGTGAAAGCGCCGGAGGGCTTCTATCTGGACGAAAACGCCTATTATTTCGCCATCACGGAAAACGGCAAAACCGTAGTCGTGGAGAACGAGGCCGGCAAGAACTTCATCAATGTCCCGCAGACCGGCGCACTCAAGATCTTCAAGACTTCTTCGGACAAGAAGATCGAGGGATTCTCCTTCCGGGTGTCCGGGCCTAATGGCTATGAGCAGGTGTTCACCACGGATAAGAACGGCGAAATCCTCATTGAGGGCCTGCGCTGCGGGGATTATCGCGTGTCCGAGGTGCAGGACAAGGTTTCCGAACCCTATGTGCTGGCCACGGATAAGATCGTGACCATCAGCGCCGGCGCGGAGGTCAAGATTGAGATGCACAACGAGCTGCGCGATACGCCCAAGACCGGCGATGACCGCAATCCCACGCTTTGGTATGCTCTGACCGGCGTGGGCTTTATCGGTGCTGTGACCTGCACAATTCTCGCTGTGAAGAAAAAGAAGAAGGGAGGCAGAAAGTGATGGATACGAAAACCATCATCTCCATCGTGCTTGCGGTGTTTATTCTTGGCGGGCTGATTTTTCTCCATGTCAAGCACACCAAGCGCAAGTGATCCTTTGGGGCGGCTGA